>NZ_JAUZJP010000001.1:35318-151807 GCF_032886435.1 Candidatus Phytoplasma stylosanthis | reverse complement strand
CTCTTTTCTCTCACTTCTCTTTTTTATCTCTCAAAATAAACCATTTTCATTATAAATGATTTAAAGAGAGAAAAAAGGGTTTATTGTTAATTTCTTTTTTTATTTTAAATGTTTATTCATTGGTTCAGGATAAATAGTAAGATAATTTTTCACAGGATTAAAGTGTAAAGAATAGTTTTTAGTATATATACCTTCTTTAGAAGTGAATGGAATTGGGATTTCACATAAATAGAAATCTTGATCCATGTCTAGAACATATTTAGGGCCGTTGTAACGGAAATCTATTTTGTTTTGAACAAAACTTGTATTTATCATCATTCCAGTACTATCTATATGTTCTTTAGTTAATAAAGAAGCGTTTTTGTCTGTATGAAGAGTAGGTGGTATTTTTGTAAAACCTACATTAGCTCTTGTATTTCCAATATTAACGAAAAATTGGTCATTTTCAGAATGCCACTGACTAAAAGGATTATTTTGAACA
Source organism: Candidatus Phytoplasma stylosanthis (assembly GCF_032886435.1). Taxonomy (NCBI): domain Bacteria; kingdom Bacillati; phylum Mycoplasmatota; class Mollicutes; order Acholeplasmatales; family Acholeplasmataceae; genus Candidatus Phytoplasma; species Candidatus Phytoplasma stylosanthis. Next base: position 151,326 of record NZ_JAUZJP010000001.1, on the reverse strand, counting down.
AACTTTTCTAAATCTTTTGGTACTTTGTCTGGATATTGACAGTTTTTTAACCCATTTAAACCATAAAAAGTGTATTTTACCTCAATTTTGTGTTTTCCTTCACCGACATTAGCCAACATCCATTTACCTTCTCTGTTGAGATGAGGTTGAGGGAAAGTATTTTTATTGATCGGTATTTCTATAAAATTACCTTTTTCATCTCGAGTACTAAAATATTCTTTTTCAATTTCTATTTTAGGTGCTGGGATTGTGTAATTATAATAACGAGGTTTAGTAACTGTTTTGATTATCCAAAATAAAAGTAATGAAAGTAATGAAAGTAATGAAAGTAATATAAACTTTGTGATTATTTTTTTTTATTTTTCAAAAAATACATAAAAAACTCTTTTTTTAAAAAACTTTTATGCTTTATTTTAACATAAAACAGAGAAGATCAAATTTTTTTTGACCTTCTTTTTTTTATTTTCTCAACTTTATGACCACCCAAAAAGATTTTTTGTCATTTTTTCTAATTTTTCAAAGGTGTTAGGAAATTTAACTTGGATCCCCACAGCTTGATTGCCAAAACCGTCCCATTGTTCTTTTTCATTATTTAATTTTTTTACTTTTTTATTTAATTCTTCTTCTTTTTCATTAAATTCGTTTATTTTATCATTTAAATCCTTTTTAGTTTGTTTATGTCTTTTTTCTTCTTCATGTAATCGTTGTTTCAATAACTCAATGTGATGTTTTAATTCTTGGTTTTCTCCTCCTAAAGCAGTATTAGCGGTTTCTAAACCTTTAATTTCTCCTTCTGATTGTTTGATATGTTCATTTTGTTCTAGATATAATTTCAACAATTTTTCATTTTCTTCTTGTAAAGTATTTATTTCTGTTATTTGTTGTTCAATTGTTTTTTCTAATTCTTTGATTTCTTCATCTTTTTGTTTAATAATTTCTTCTAAATTTTTTTTATGTTCTTTTAAAGTGTTTTGTTTCTCTTTTTGTTTCTTTAATTCTTCATTTTTGGCATCTAATAATTTAATTAAAGTTTGATCTGTGTTTTGATTTTGTTTTAAATCATTTTCAATTTTGTTTATTTCTTCTTGTAAACGTTTATTTTCTTCTTCTGATTGAATTAAATCAGTTATTACTTGTTTTAATTTAACGTCATATTCTGTTTTTAAAGCTTCTTTTTCTGCTTCAGATTTCTTTAATTTAGCTTCTGTTCTTTCTTTTTCAAGTTCCATTTCTCTTGTTTTGTTTTTTTAAAAATGCCTTTTTTATCATTTTTCTTCCTTCAATATTTTTTTATTAGAAGGGTTATCTTTTTTTAAAAAACAAAAAAAGACCAATTTTAAAATTGGTCTTTATTATTAATTCTTTTCTTTATTTTTTATTCTATGTTGCCAATGTAACCTCTTCATATTGTTGTATAGTGGATAGGATGAAGTGCGATTTTTAAAAAAGTCTTAATTTATAAATAATAATTTCTTTAAATTATTATTTAATGATAAAGTATTTTTTTAAATCATCGACTGAATTCGACAAACTAATAAATTTATTTTTAGATTCAATCATTTTTTTTATACTTTTTTTAATTTGTTCATTACTTTTTAAAGAATCTCGATAATAATCATAATTATCTTCTAATTTCTTTAATTCTATATTAATTTCAGTTATTTCGTTAACAATTTTAGAAATTTTATTTTGTAACTTGTTGACTTCAGTTTTTATTTGTTCATTATTTTGATTTTGATTTAAAAAAATCTTTTTACTTTCGATTTCTTGTTTCAAAATTTCTTTTTCAATTTCTTTTTGAATTTTTTGTTTTTTCAATAAATCTTTTTGACTAAAGCAATTATTGATCTCATTTTGTAAAAAATTTATTTCATTTTGAGTAGAAATCATCCAAATTTCGTTTTCTTTAAGAGTTTTCAACATTTCTGGTAAATTATTCCTTTTTATAAACTCTTCTTTTAATGTTATTAAGTTCTGAATTATTTTTTTTGCTTCTGGTTGTAAAAAATCAAGAGAAGGTAATTTTTCTTTAGAATAATAATAATCAAAATAACGGTTAAAATAAATTAAAATTTTATCCCATTCTTCTTGAGTCACTTCAAATGATTTTAATATTTCTTCTTCTTTTTTAGATTCTTCTTTAATTTCTATTAAATCTGTTTTTATGAAATTATTATTTAAAAAATTACCTTTATCATTCAAAATATTTTTTTTATCTTTTTCAGAAATAATTTCTGGTGTTTGTTGTATTTTTGTATTAAGTGATTTTAAAATAAAAATAAAAAAAGAAATAAAAATAATAATAGCAATAATAATAAAAAATTTTTCTTTTATATTTTTTTGTGCATTCACAAATTCTATTTCCTGTCTAAGGTTAAGTAATAATAAAAAAATAGAAGTAATTATAACATTATATTACTACCTAAACCGAACAAAATTATTATAACAAAAAAATAACAAAAATATTTTTTATGATATAAAAATTTAAAAAATATTTTTTTTATTTTTGAATTAACTTTTGTAAATTATTTAATTGTGGATTTTTTCTATTTTACTTTTGTAATAGCTCAAAAAATTATAATCTTTTTTTTAATTTGTTAAAAAAATGTTATTTAAAAATCAGAATAAATCTTTTTTTAAAAAAAATTTAAAAATTTAGAAAAATGAATAATATTTTAAAATAAAAATTAATTTTCTTTAAAAATAAATTGAAAATATAGCTATACAATTTTGAAACAAGAATTAAATAATTAAATGTAAATAATAATAAAAAATAGATATGTAGAGAATAAGGTTTATAATATAAAAATAAAAAAAGAAATTTTTCTTATTTTTATTTTATATATATTATTTATTTTATGTAGTATTTCATCTTTTGTAACTTATTTAAAAAAATTAGTTTTTAAAAAAGATATTAAATATCACTAAAGTTAATCCTAGTAAATGATTTTTTAAGTTTTTTTATTGTTAAAAAATTTAAAAAATATTTTAAAAATTTTATTTTTATGTTATCATAAGGGTAATTAATGAATAAATTTACTAAAGTATGATAAAAATTATTTTTATTCATGATTGAAAATATTTTTGAATAAAATAAAAATAAAATAAAGATAAAAATGAATCAAACAGAATTTTTAAAAAATAAAAAAATAGATACTAAATTTTCTTTTATAGGAAAAATAAACAGCATAAATAAAGGAGAAAATTTTATTAACGTGGATCTTTTGTTAGTAGAAAATTTTTCTGTTAATATCAAATTAAATTTTGATTTTGATGTCCCACATAAAGAAAAAATTTATTTTTTTGAAACAAAATATATCGCCAAAAAAGAAAAAAAAATTTTAATATGCGAGAAATATAAATTAATAGAAGATATTTTAGATTGGCAAAAAATTTATTATTATTATAAAATTTTTTTTAAATGTTCAGATATTTCTTTCGAAGAAATTGATAAACAAATTAATAAAATTTTAGACAAAATTAAAAATCCTATTTTGAAAGAAATAACAAATAATTTATACCAAAAAAATAAAAAAAATTTTTTGATTTCTCCTGCTGCTTGTAAAATGCACCATAATTTTTACGGCGGATTAGGTCAACATACTTATAATATGTTAAGAATGTCTAATTATTATAGCCAAATCTACCCTTTCATCAATAAAGATTTATTAAATTGTGGAATTATTCTACATGATATAGCAAAAATAAAAGAATTTGATTTTATATCTAAAACTTACAAAATAGAAGGAGTTTTATTAGGGCATTTAATTTTAGGAGTAAATATTATCCATGAAGAATCAAATAGATTAGGATATAATGATAAAGAAGAAGTTTTAATTTTAAAACATTTATTAATATCTCATCACGGCTTGTTACAATATGGTTCTTTTAAAGAACCTCTAATAACCGAAGCTCTTTTATTATGGCATTTGGATGATATAGATTCAAAATTAAATACTTTACAAGAAAATTTAGAAAAAACAGAAAAAGGTAAATTTACTGATAAATTAAATTCTATTAAATGTAAACAATTTTATAAACCAAATTTATAATAAATATTTTTTTTAATATCATTAAATTTAAAAATAAAAAAATTATAAAATTTTATAAAAGGAAAAAAATATGTCTCAAAATAATGATCTTGTTATAAATGCAGAAACTTTAAAAACTTTAATAAATCAAGAAGAAATCATTTTAATTGATTTTTTCGCTAATTGGTGTAAACCTTGCAAAATATTAATGAATATTTTAGATAGCTTTATTCAAAAAAATAAAAATATCAAACTTATTAAAATTGATGTTGATTTATATCCTAAATTAACCTTAAAATATAATATCACAAGTTTTCCTACTTTAATATTATTCAAATTTGGAAAAGAAGTAGAAAGAAAAATTGGCTTGTGTTCTGAACAAGAATTATCACATTTCATAGAAAAAAATTAAAAGATTAATATAATTATGGATGGAATTTTTTTAGTTAATAAAGAAAAAAATATGACTTCCCATGATATTGTGAATTTAATTAAAAAGAAATTTAATTTTCAAAAAGTCGGTCATACAGGAACTTTAGATCCATTAGCCGAAGGACTTTTAATCATTTTAGTAAATAAAGCTACTAAATTAACTTTTTTATTCGAAAATTTAAATAAAAAATACGTAGGAAGTATAATTTTTAATTATAATTACGATACGTTAGATATTAACGGAAAAATTTTAGATAAATCCAATGCTTTTATTTCAGAACAAAAAATAAAAAAAGTTTTTTCTTATTTTAATAAAAAAAAATATTTACAAACTCCTCCAATGTATTCAGCTATAAAAATTAGGGGAGAAAAAATGTATAATTTAGCAAGAAAAAATATTAAAATAAAAATTCCTCCAAGAGAAATTTATATCCATAATTTAAAAATGCTTGGACGTTTAAAAAATAATATAATTCAATTTCAAACAAATGTTTCCAAAGGAACATACATTAGAAGTTTAGCAAGAGATATAGCTGATAAAATGAATACTTATGGCGCTTTAAACAGTTTAACTAGAACTAAAATAGGTCCTTATAATTTAAACAAAGCCCAAAAAATAGAATCAATTAGTTTAAATAACTTAATCAATCACAAAATTTTATTTCAAAAAAAACAAAAAATTATTTTAAGTGATTATCTTATTAATTTAGTAAAAAATGGTATTATTTTAGATCAAAGACAAATTATAACTACTCAATCTTTTGTTGTTATGGATCAAAAAAAAAATTATATTGCTTATTACCAACCAATAGAAAAAAATAAATATTCTGTTAAATATTTTTTTTAAAAAAATCTTCTTTATTTAACCTTGTAAATAATTTTTTTTCTAATTTTAATTCTTTATTTTGAGTGATCCCAAAATATTCTAAACTTTTAAAAGTATTTTCCTCTGATTTTATTTGTTCTAAAATATTTTTTGATGTCTCAGGTAAAAAAGATTGCAATAAAACACCTATAAAACGTATAGTTTCTACTAAATTATATAGAGTAGAATCTAATTTATCTGAATCTTCTGGTTTTTTAAATAATTCCCATGGTTTTTTTAAATCAATATATTTATTACATAAATGAGCTAATTTAAAAATAGATTTTAAAGAATCACCAATTCTATAATATTTCATATATTTTTTAACTAATGAAAAAGTTTCTAAAGATTTTTTTTCTAAATCAATCATTTCAGATATTTTAAAAGTTTCTTTTGAAGGATAAATTTTTTTTAAATGATTTTTTTTATATTTAACAATCATTCCTAAAGTTCGACTTATTAAATTACCAAGGGTATTAACTAAATCTTTATTGTATCTTTCAAATAAAAGATCATAAGTCAAAATTCCATCAGAATTATAAGGAATTTCATTTAAAACAAAATAACGAATTGCGTCTACAGGGAAAATTTTTAATAAATCACTTACATAAATAACATTATTCAATGATTTAGACATTTTTTTATCATTAAACAAAATCCAAGGATGAATTAAAAATTTTTTAGGCAAAGGTAAATTTAAAGCCATCAATAAAATAGGATAATAAATTAAATGAAATTTACTAATATCTTTACCTATTATATGAAGATCACATGGCCAAAATGCTTGAAATGAATAATTATTTTTTTGAGAATAATATTCTAAACCTGTTATATAATTACACAAAGCATCAATCCAAACATAAACTGTATGTTCTGGATCAAATTGAAAATTAATACCCCATTTTAAAGAAGTTCTGGAAATACATAAATCTATAAGTGGTTTGTCTAATAAATTTAAAATTTCTTTTTTAATAGAATGAGGTAGAACAAGATCAGGATCATGATTCAAATATTGTAATAATCTTTTTTTATATCGAGATAATTTAAAAAAATAAACTTTTTCCTTTTCCCAAATCGGAATTTCTCCATGAACTGTTTTTCCATTAATTAAATCTTTTTCTGAAATATAACTTTCTTCATTAACAGAATACCATCCTTCGTAAACCCCTAAATAAATATCATTTTGTTTTTTTAACTGATTAACAATATTTTGAACTTTTATTTTATGAAACAAATCACTTGTTTTAACAAAAAAATCATATTGAATATTCATTTGACTATAAATTTCTTTAATTTGTTGAGATATTTGATCAACATAAATTTTAGTTGGAATTCCTTTATGGTTTGCTTTTCTTTCTATTTTTTGACCATGTTCATCTGTACCTGTTTGAAAATAAACACTGTATCCTTCCATTTTTTTAAAACGTGCAACCACATCTGCTAAAATAATTTCATAAATATTGCCAATATGAGGAATAGAAGAAGCATAGACAATCGAAGTTGCGATATAAAATTTTTTTTCAGAATCATAATAATTCATTATTTTTGAAAACCGCCTTTTTATTAAGAAAAGTAAAAATTAATTGAACTAAAAATTTAAATTAATTTGTTTTTTTGAATAATATTTTTTTATATAATACTATCAACATTCATCGATTAAAATTTTTTTATATTTTTCTATTACTAAAACATATTCGCCTTTAATTATTAATTCTTCTTTTAAAATATCATCTAAAGAACCATTCACAATTGTTTCAAATTTTTTAGTTAATTCTCGAGATAAAGAAATATTTCGATTTCCATAAATCTCACGAATAAATGTTAATGTTTTTTTAATTCTTTTTGCAGATTCATAAAAAATAATAGTTCCATCAAAAAGAAAATATTTAAGTAAAATTTTTTTTTTATCGCTTTTTTTTTTAGAGATATAACCTAAAAATAAAAAAGGTATTTCAAAAGAAGACAAAACAAAAGCTGATAAAAAAGCAGAAGCGCCCGGAATAACAGTAACAAAAAAACCTGCTTTTTGAACTTCTTTAACTAGAAAAAACCCTGGATCATTAATTAAAGGTGTACCAGCATCACTAATTAAAGCTAAATTTTTTTTATTATTTAACAAAAATAAAACTTGCTTTATACGAGATTTTTCATTATATTTATGCAAAGAAATTAATTTATTTTTAAAATTATAAAAATTTAAAATTTTCATCGATATTCTTGTGTCTTCTGCTAAAATATAATCAACTGTTTTTAAAGTTTCCAAAGCTCTAAAACTAAAATCATTCATATTACCAATTGGCGTTGAAACTAAATATAAAATATTTTTTGTTTCCGTAAAAGTTTTTTGAATAATTAACATATCATATCTAAATCCGTTTTTTTTATCTGTAATTCTTTTTCTATTTGAATAAATAAAAACATAAAACAAAATTTTGAATCTAAAATATTTTTTCTTTGTTCAATTTCGATTAATAAATTTAAAATCTTTAAATTTTGTTTTAAAGATAATTTATTATATTTTTTTTTACTTAAGAAAGATTTAGGAAAAATAACATTTAAATTATTTTTATAAAAATATAAATCTAAAAAAAAACTTGTTCCAATTAGTAAAAAATCATCAATAAAAAATTTTATTTTGTTCAAATAAAAACTGTTAAAAAATATTTGAGAAATTATTTTTTTTTCAAAAATATTATCTAAAAAAGACAAAAAAAATTCTTTTAAAGAAAAATAATAATCACTAATTTGTTCTTTTTTAAATATTTTTAATAAAAAAAATAAAACTTTATCTAATTCATCTTCTGATAATTTTTTGGAACTATCATTTATGCTAAGAAATTTAGAATTAGATTTTAAAGAAAAAACTTGTCCACGAGACAAAATAGTAGGAAGTAAAAGATTACAATCACAAGTAAATAAAATTCCCAAATGATGTTTACTAACAGGATTTTCTAAAAAAGATAATAAACTATTAGTTATTTTATAAGAAACATTTTCAATACAATTAATAATAAAAATCTTTTTTTTTTCTATCAAAGATGTATGATTTAAATATAATTTCATTTCTAAAATATCTTCTTTAGTTATTTTTTTATTTTTAGCATCTAAATAATAAAAATTAGGATAAGAAAATTTATTTATAAGATTCTTTAAAATAATATTTTCTTCAATAAAACTTTCATCTTTTTTGAAAAATTCATAAACTAATTCAAACATAAAAGATTTTTGTTCTTCAATATCCTCGTCATGTTCTATAATATAGAAATGAGATAATTTTTTATTTTTAATAATTTTTTTAAATTTTTCTAATAAATTTTCTTGTTCCATCATATTTTTATTTTTAATAATTGCTCAATTTTAATTTGAATAATTGTTTCTAATTCTTTCAAAGAAAGATTAGAATCTAGTTTATGAATTCTTTCAGGATATAAAGTTACAAGTTTTAAAAAACCTTGTCTCACTTTGTTATGAAAATTAATTGTTTCTAAATCAAAATATTCTATTTTATCTTTTCTTTTAGCTTTTAATCTTTGGATGCTTATTCTTGGATCTAAATCTAAATAAAAAGTAATCTGAGGTAAATATTTTAAAGCTAAAAAATTAATTTGCTTAATTATATCTTCGCCTAATTCTCTTGCATAACCTTGATAAGCGATAGAAGAATCCAAATAACGATCACAAATAACTATTTTGTTTTTTTTTAAAGCAGGAATGATAATATTTTTCAAATGTTCATTTCTATTAGCAGCATACAACAAAGCTTCTGTATAAAAATCCATTTTATTATAAAACTTAAATAATATTTTTTTTATTTCTATATTAAATAAATTTCCTTCACTAGGTTCCTTTGTTAAAATAACAGGGAATTTTTTTTTTATTTTTTGAAATAAATTCAAAGATAAAGTTGTTTTTCCCGTTCCTTCACAACCTTCAAAAGTAATAAACATATTTAAATTTGAACCTTCTTAATATAAAATTTTTTTTAAACACAAACCATTAGCTGGTGCTGAAAAACGAAATTTTTGCTTATTTTTTTTATTAAACATATTTTTTAAATCTAATAAATTTTTTTTTCTTTTTCCGATATAAATTAAAAATCCTAATAACAAAAGAATCATTTTTTTTAAAAATCCTTTTCCGTGAAAAAATATAAAAAATTGATCTTTTGTTTCTTTACAAAAAACTTTATAAATAAATTTAATAGTATTTTTTTTTAAATTTTTCTCATTAGTGAACAAAACAAAATCTTTTTCCCCCTCAAGTAAATAGAAAGCTTCTGAAATCAATTTAAATTCAATATTTTCGATATAGACTTGAAATCTACAATTAAAAGGATTTGTTTTTTTCTTAGAAAAGACATATTGATAAATTTTAGAATGAACATTATAACGAACATGAAAGGGTACACATAATTCTTCAACATCTAATATTAGAATATCGCGAGGAATTATTTTATTCAAAGATCTTTTTAAAATATCAGGAGCAATACGAAAATTAGTTTGAAAACTAACAACCTGCCCTTCAGCATGAACACCTTTATCAGTTCGACTAGCAGCAAGAGTTAAAATTTTTTGTTTAGTTATCTTCAATAAAGCATTTTCCAAAACTGATTGAATTGTTATAACATTAGGTTGTTTTTGAAAACCATGATAATTTGTTCCATCATAACTTAAAATTAATTTATAAGTAATAATTATTATAAAAACCTCTTTCTTAGAAAATTAAAAAAGTTTATTATACTAAAACTATTTTATAAAATAAACTCCATATAATAAAAATAAAAATAAAAACAATATAAGGTAATCAGTCTTTTTTGTTTCATATAAAATAAATTTAGTTCTTTCTTTTCCTATTATATAACCTCTTGTTTCCATTGCATTAGATAAAACAAAAGATTTTTTAAAAGATAGTATAAAAATAGGAATCAATAAAGAAAGTAAATAATAAGTTTTTTTAAAAATATTTTTATTATAAAAATTTAATCCTCTAGAGATTTGAGCTTTTAAAATTTTTTGAGTTTCTTCTAATAAAAAAGGAATAGATAAAAAAATCAAAGACAACATAAGAGTTAAAATTTCTACAGGAAATTTAATTTTCTTTAAAGGTTTTAAGATCAATTCTAAACCATAATTAATTTCTATAAAAGAAGTAGTTTCTTTTAAAACAATATTAAACATTAAAAATAAAAAAAAACGTAAAAAAATAAAAAAAATATTAAAAAAATCTTCTTTATAGAAATATAAATAAGAATTAGTTTGTTCTTTAAAAAAAGAAAAAGAACTATTTAAAAAAGAAGGTAATATAAAAAAAAATAAAAAAATAAAAATAAAATAAAATTTCTTATATTTTTTTTTTTTAAATAAAAATAAAGGTAAAAGATATAAAAAAAATATAATAAGAAAAAAGGTTCCTTCATTTAAATTCCAAAATGGAAAATATAAATAATTAGATTTTTCTAAATATAAATTTGTGTTTTGAATATTACAATGTAATAATAAACTAAAAAAGAAAAGAAATTTAAAACCTAAAAATTTTTTTAATAACATCGAAAATGAATAATTAACTACTATTAATAAAAAAAGAAAAATAAAAATAAAAAAAAGATAATATAACAAACAAAAAAAATTTTTAATTATACCTTTATTTGTAAAATCCCAAACAAATCTAAAGTTTTCCAAATTCAAACTAAGAATAATTTGAAAAATTAAAATAGTTAAAATAATTTTAAAAGAAGGATGAATATAATGAATAAAAGATTTATTAAAATTTGTTATAGAACCGCATTTATTATTAACCAAATTCATCTTAATCATTTTTTTTGTAACTTTCGCAAACTTCTTTTAAATATTTAAATAATTCAAAAGAAGAATATTTATATTCAAAAGGAATTTCTAACTCTTTATTTAAAAATTTTAAAATTTGAAAAGTTCGTGGTTCTATAAAATTAAATTTAGATAATTCAACATTATGAAAAAAATCTTCTTTATATCCATAAAAAATAATTTTTCCTTTTTCTAATAAAAGAACTTTATTAGCATATTCAGATACTAAATTTATATCATGAGTAATAAAAATAATAGTTTTATTATCTTTTTGATTTTTTTTTTGCAAAATACTCATAATTTGTTTTTGACTATCAATATCTAAACCTCTTGTTGGTTCGTCTAAGATTAAAATAGATGGTTCCATAGCTAAAACACCAGCAATAGCAACCTTTCTTTGTTGCCCTTCAGATAACTTAAAAGGTGAAGAATCAAATAATTCTTCTTCTAATCCCACTTGTTTTAAAGCTTCAATAGCTTTTTTTTTAGCTTCCTCATTCGTCATATTAAAATTTTTAGGACCAAACATTACATCTTTTAAAACAGTATTTTCAAAAATTTGATATTCAGGAAATTGAAAAACTAATCCTATTTTTTTTTTAAAAGATGTTAGTAATTGAGGTGATGTTTTTTTATCTATTTTTCTATTAAAAATTTCTATATAACCCTCTTTTGGAATCAATAAACTATTCATTAATTGAACTAAAGTTGATTTACCAGAACCTATTTTCCCAATTAAAGCAATAAAATCATTTTTAGCATTTATTTTTAAATTAATTTTTTTTAAAACAGGATCAATCTTACTCTTGCTATTATAATAAAAAGTTACATTTTCAAATTGTATTGCCATAAAGTATCCTTTAATTTCTTAAAAAATTTTTGATTTATTTTTTCTAAATCTAATTCATTTTTTAATTTATAATAAATTTGAATTGCTAAAGGTAAAAAATTAAAATATTTTAAACAAAAATCTTCATCTTCCAATAAATGCTTAGGTTCAGTATATTTATACATAAGCCCTTTTTCTAAAACTATTATTTTATCACTTTTAAAAGCAAAATGTAAATCATGGGTAATGGTTATTAAAATTTTATTTCTTTTTGTATGAATATTTTTAATAATATCAAAAATTTCTTGAGAACTTTGAGGATCTAAAAAAGATGTAGGCTCATCTAAAATAATAATTTCAGGTTCCATAGCTAAAACAGAAGCCATCGCTACTTTTTGTTTTTGGCCACCAGATAATACTTGGGGTTTTTCATATAATAAATTTTCTATTCCAATCATTTGAGAATATTTTTTTATTCTTGCTTGTATTTCTTTTCTTGATAATAATTGATTTTCTAAACCAAAAGCTATATCATTTTGAACATCAAAACCTACAAATTGATAATCAGGATTTTGAAAAACAATTCCTATTAAAGAACGCAACTCAAATAAATTATCTTCAGTTAATTCTTTATCATAAATAAAAACTTGTCCTTCTTTATGTTGTAATAAACCTGTTAAAATTTTAGCTAAAGTAGTTTTTCCTGAACCATTATGACCTATAACAGAAACCCATTCACCCATAGAAAATTTTAAATTTAAATTATGAAAAATTTTTTTGTCTTTATAGCTAAAACCTAAATTTTTAATAACTATCATTTTATTACCATTTTTTATATTTTTTGAAAAAATATTATTTTTTTATCTCAAAAAAATAATAAAATTGTAAAAAAACATAAATATTTAACAAATACAAAAATATTAATCGATTAAAGAAATCAAAGCAAGAGGAGCAGCATCACCTCTTCTATACAATCCTTTTATAATTTTTGTATATCCGCTTATTTTATTTTCATATTTCGGAACTATTTCTTGAAATAATTTTTGCAAAACATTTATATTAGAATCTATTTTTTTATTAAACAAAAAATTTAAGGCCAATCTTCTGGCACTTAAATTATTTTGTTTACTTAAAGTAATAATTTTATCAACTATTCTTTTAATTTCTTTAGCTTTTGATTCAGTAGTTATAATACGATTGTTAATTAACAAATCAGAAACTAAACTTCTTAACAAAGCTTTTCTTTGAGACGTATTACGTCTTAATTTACTATAAGCCATTATATTAATTTCACCTTATTTTTTTAATAATTTTAAAAAATAAATATTTATCAAAATTAATCTATTCCTTAAAAAAATATTATTTTTTTATTTTCTAATGTTTTTATGTTCAAAATAAAAAAATCTCAATAAAAATTGAAAATTGTTTTTTTTAATTAAGAATAAAAATTAAAAATTAATTTTTTTTAATTAATAAAAATATCATCTTGAAAATTAATTTCTAATTCTTTCATTTTATTTTTTAACTCTTCTAAAGATTTTTTCCCTAAACTATTTAGCTTAGTTATATATTTTTCATTTTTATCTACTAATTCTTTTACTGTATTAATTCCTGATTTTTTTAAACTATTAAATAATCGCACAGATATTCCTAATTGATCAATTCTTAAATTTAAAGCATGGCTATGACTTTCTTTTTTAGGTTCATAAATAAAAAAATTATTTTTTGCTTTTTCAGATAAATTAACCAAAACATTAAAATGATCGATTAAAATTTTAGATGCTGTAGATAAAGCTTCTTTAGAAGAAATAGATTTATTAGTCTCTATTTCGATAACTAATTCCTCTTTACTATTAAGTTTTGGTTCAACATTATAAGTAACTCTAACGATAGGAGTATATAAAGAATCAATTGGAATTACTCCAAATTCATTTTTACTATAAATTTTATTATCTTCAGATGAAGCATAACCGATCCCTTTTTTTACAGTTACTTTCATTTGAAAAAGAGTATCTTTTGTCAAAGTAGCAATTATTTGATCTTTATTAATAATTTTTACTCCATCAACTAAATTAAAATCAGCCGCTGTTACTACTTTTTCACCTACAGTATCTATCTTTAATTCAGTTTCAAAATCTTCTTCTTCAGAATCTACTGAAATAACAACTTTTTTTAAATTTAAAACAATCGACATAACATCTTCTAAAACTCCAGGAATAACACTAAAATAATGATTAACACCTTCTATTTTAGTATTAACAATTGCAACACCTGGTAAAGAAGATAATAAAACTCTTCTTAAAGAATTACCTATAGTAATTCCTAATCCTCTTTCTAAAGGATAAATTCTGAATTTACTTAGAAAAGAATCTGTTCCTTCTTGTTCGATAAGCATATTAGGTTTTATAAATTTTAATTTTTGCATTATATTAATCCTTTTTCAGATATTTTGATTTTATCCACGTGGACGTTTTGGAGGCCTACAACCATTATGAGGTAAAGGTGTAACATCTTTAATAGCAGTAATCTCTAAACCAGATTCTTGCAAAGAACGAATTGAAGTTTCTCTACCAACTCCTGGCCCTTTGACAAACACTTCTATTTGTTTCATTCCTTGTTCTTTAGCTAAAGCAGAAACTTTTTTAGCAACTTGTTGAGCAATATATGAAGTAGATTTTTTGCTGCCTTTATAACCTAAAGAACCAGCATTACTCCAAGCAATTGTATTACCTTCTAAATCTGTAATAGTTATAATAGTATTATTGAAAGTAGCTTGAATATGAGCTATTCCTAAAGGAACATTTTTTTTTATTTTCTTGCTTTTAATTCTTTTTTTTTGTTTCATAATTAAACTCTTTTTCTTAATCCTTTATCATTTTTTTTATTAACTAAAATAACTTTTTTACGATTTTTTTTAGCTGTTTTAGCATTATTTCTAGTTTTTTGACCTCTAACAGGAAGCCCTTTACGATGATTAATTCCTCTATAACAACCTATTTCCATTAATCTTTTGATACTTAAAGTTCTTTCTCTTCTTAAAGCACCTTCTAAAACTAATTTATTTAATTCATTTTTAATAATAGATAATTGATTTTCACTTAACTGATCAACTCTAATATTAGAATCTATATTTAATTTATCTAAAATTTTTTTAGAAGTTTTTTTACCAATCCCATAAATATAAGTCAAAGCAATAAATATTGTTTTATTATTAGGAATATCTACTTCTGCAATTCTTCTCACTACCATTTATTATTCAAAAAATCCTTTCTATTTAACCCTGTCTTTGATTATTACGACGTTTTTTTTTATTTATAATATAGATTCTTTTTTTACGACGAACAATAATATCATCAACGCTACGTTTTTTTACAGAAGAACGAACCTTCATATAAAATATCTCCTTTTTTGTTTATATAAAAAATTATATCATTTTGAATTTTTATCAATATAACGAAAAACAATACGACCTTTATTATCAACTTTTACTTTATCACCTAACAAAATACCAATTTTATTTACACGTATTTTTCCAGAAATATAAGAAATTATAATTCTATCATCAGGAAGTTTTAATTTAAATTTAGCATTCGGTAAAACACCTACAACAATAGCATCTACCGTATTTTCATTGTTAATCATTTTATAGAAAATTTCCTTTTTTCATAATTTATATTATATATTTTATTTATTTTAAGTTAGAATTTCATATCCTTTGTCAGTTACTAAAACTGTATGTTCAAAATGAGCACTTAAACTAGAATCTAAAGTTACAGCACTCCAACCATCTTCTAAAATTTTAACCTCTTTACTTCCTAATGTAAACATAGGTTCTATACAAAAAGTCATACCAGGTTTTAATTTATAATCTTTTATAACAAAATCAAAATTAAAAATATAAGGTTCTTCATGTAATTTTGTTCCTATTCCGTGACCTGAAAAATTTTCTATTATTCCATAATTATAATTTTTTCCAACCTTAGATATAACACGAGAAATATCAGAAATTTTATTTCCAGGTTTAACTTGTTCAATTCCTAAAAATAAAGATTTTTTAGTATTTTCTATAAATTCTTGATTTTTTTTAGAAATATCGCCTAACCAATAAGTCCAAGCTGAATCAACAAAATAATCTTTATACTTTATTCCCAAATCAATAGTTACTACATCTCCGTATCTAATAATTTTTTCCTTAGATGGTAATCCATGAACTATTGTTTCATTTATAGAAATGCAAGTATGAAAATTATAAGATTGATAACCTTTAAAAGCAGAAACAACACCATGTTTTTTCATTAAATCAAAAGCAATCATATCCAATTGATAAGTAGAAATTCCTATTTTTAAATAATTTAATAATTTTTTTCTTATAGAAGATAAAATTTTACCAGCTTCTTTCATTATAATAATTTCATTTTTATTTTTAATCAAAAACATAAAAATAAACAACCTTTTGTTATAATCATTTAATAAATAAATAATTATAAATATTTTTAAAATAAATTGTTATAATTTTTTTTAATATTTTTCTTTTCTTTAATATTCTGTATAAATTCTAAAGAAGTACCAACAACAATTAAAAGACTAGTTCCGCCAAATTTAATTTTATAGCAAACATTTTCTTGTTTAAACAAAATTAAAAAAAAATTAATTATATCAGGAGCAGCAGTTAATAAAGTTAAAAAAATAGTTCCAATAAAAATTATTTTAAACATTTCATGAGTTATTTTTTTTACAGTCGGAAAACCAGGTTTAATATTTTTTAAATAAGCATTTTGTTTAGATAAATGTTCTGAAATATCATAAGGATTAATAGTTATAAAAGATGTAAAAAAAGAAAATAAAATAATTAATAAAAGATATAAAAAAAACGATATTCCTAAATCATAACGTGGTTTTTCGAAAAATGATATAAAATTATTAATTTTTTTATTTTCAAACATTTTTATATACTGAGTTATATTTAAAAAGACTTCAGCAAGAATAATAGGTAAAATTCCAGCTATATTCAATTTTATAGGAATATATTTGTCTAATCTATCATTATTTTTATTTATAGCATAGTTAATAGGAATTTTTAAATAACCTAAAGTTAAAAAAACTGTCAATATTAATAAAATCAAAAATAAAAACAAAATTAAAATTTTTGTCATAATCAATGACATCGATATCTCTTTTAAATCTAAATTTAATAAAAATTTAAAAGTTGAAAATAACTTATCAGATATTCCAACAACTATTAAAATTGATACTCCGTTTCCTATTCCCTTAGATGTAATTAAATCAGATAACCAAATACAAATAAAAGTTCCTACAATTAAAAAATAAAGAGAAATAAAAATAGAAGATTTATTATTTTCAAACGAAATTGTTTGTTGTTTTAAAATCATCCAACCTTGTCCTAAAGCAAAAAAAAAAGTCAATCCTCTTGTAACTAAATTAATTTTATATTTTCCTTTTTCTCCTTGATTAAACCATTCTTTTAAAGAAGGTAAAACTTTTTGTGAAAATTGAACTATAATAGAAGCAGTAATATAAGGTGAAATACCTAAAACAAAAATATTTAAACTATTCATGTTAAAAAAACTAGAAAAAAGATTAAAAGAATCATCATCTTTTACATTTTTAAAAAAATTCATTCTTTGATAATATTCTTTTTCTAAAAAAGGAATCGGAATTTCTCTTCCTATAACATAAATAAAAACAATAATTAAAGTAAAAATAATTTTTTTAATTATATTTTTTTTATCTAATAAAAAACTAATTATCTTTTTCATATAAAAATTACCTTAAAATTACCTTATTATTTCTATACTTCCACCATTTTTTTCAATAACAGCTTTGGCTTTATTAGAAAATTTATTAGCTTGAACAATTATTTTTTTACTAAAACTACCTTTAGATAAAATTTTAAATAATGAAGTATTTTTTTTAATTATTTTATTTTGCAATAATACTTCTTTCGTTATTAAAGAACCATTTTCAAAAAATTCTAATTCTTTTAAATTAATTAAATGATATTTTTTTTTATTAAAATTATAAAAACCTCTTTTGGGGATTCTTTGAAAAAAAGGTGTTTGTCCGCCTTCAAAACCTAATCTAGTTCCACCACCAGCACGAGCTAATTGTCCTTTATGACCTTTTCCTGATGTTTTGCCGTTGCCACTTCCAGGACCACGACCTAAACGTTTTACTGTTTTTCTAGCATTTTTAATAGGTTTTAACAAATGTAACATTATCATCTATCAATCTACGCTCTCTTTTTCAATAATTTCTTTAACTAAAACTAAATGATTAATTTTTTTTATAATCCCTCTAATAACTGGTGAATCTTGTTTAATAACTTTTTGATTAATCTTTCTCAATCCTAAACAATAAATATTTTTAATTTGATTAGGAGTTCTTCCGATTATACTTTTTTTTAATATAATTTCTAATTTTTTCATTTAATCAACCTTTTTTTTAAACTTAGATATTAAATTAATTCCTCTTCTTACTTCAATATCTTTTATAGTTCTTAAATTTTGTAAACCATTAACTATTGCTCTTAAAATATTGATAGGTGTTCTTGAACCAAAAGATTTCGCTAAAATATCATTTATTCCAGCTAATTCTAAAACAGTTCTAGCTGATTTGCCTCCCGCAATAATCCCTGTCCCTTTTTTTGCTGGTTTTAATAAAGCTTTAGAAGCACCAAATTTACCAATAATCTCGTGAGGAATAGTTGTACCAACAAGAGAAATTTGAAATAAATTTTTTTTAGCTTTTTCCGATGCTTTTTTTATAGCATCTAAAACTTCTTGAGCTTTAGAATTAGAAAAACCTATTTTACCTTTTTTATCTCCAACAACAACCAAAACAGAAAAACGTAAGCGACGTCCTCCTTTAACAACCTTAGTTACCCTATTAATAGAAATCACTTTTTCTTCTAAATTAGTATTAACTTTTTTAGGATTAAAAGTGTATTTTTTAGTATTCAAATCTTTCAAAATATTAATCCTTCTTTTCTTGAAGAGTCAGCCAACGCTTTAATTCGGCCGTGATATAAACGTCCTCCACGATCAAAAACAACTCTACTAATACCATTTTTTAAAGCTTTTTGAGCAATGATTCTACCTATATCAGATGCAACTTTTATATTAATAACATTAGCTTTTATTTCTTTACTATGAACGCTGCATAAAGTAACTTTATTTTGATCATCAATTATTTGTGCATAAAAATACTTATTAGAATAAAAAACATTTAAACGAGGTTTATCTTTCGTTCCTATTATTTTTTTTCTTAAACGCAAATGTCTTTTTTTTCTTAAATATTTTAATGATTCTTTATTTATCATAATATTTTATTTATCATTTAAATCCTTTCTTATTTTTTGGCACTTTTACCAACTTTACGATGAATATATTGATTAAATAATCTAATTCCTTTACCTTTATAAGGTTCTGGTTTACGTAATTTTAATATTTTAGCAGCAAATTCGCCAACAAATTGCTTATCTATCCCTTTGACAATAATTTCTTTATTTTTTATAATTTCTATTTCTAGATTAGAAGGAATTATCAAAGAAATAGTATGTGAAAAACCTAAATTAAAAATTAATTTAGAATCCTTTTTTTCAACATCATAACCTAAACCAACAATTTCAATTTTTTTTATAAAAGATTTTTTTAAACCTGTAATCATATTAAATAATAAAGCTCTTGTTGTTCCATGAATTTTCTTCATAAAAACTTGGTTATTTTTTCTTGCAATTTGAATATAATTATCTTTTATATTTATATTCAACAAAGGATTGAATTGATATTGTATTTTTTTTTCATTATAACTGATATTAATTAAATTTTGTTCATTTACTTCTACTTTAATACCTTCTGGAATAAAAATAATTTTTTTTCCTACTCTCGACATTTGAATCTCCTTCGATAATTTACCAAATATAAGCTAAAACTTCTCCACCTAAATTATATGATAAAGCTTCGTAATCTGTCAAAATACCTTTTGAAGTAGAAATTAAAGCAATACCTAATCCGTTATAAACTCTTGGTATTTTATTTACAGTAACATATTTAGATACTCTTTTTAAACCTAAAATAGCTCTTTTTTTATCAGCACTGTATTTTAAATAAATAGTGATAATTTTTTTAGATTCGTTTAACCAAAAATCTTTTATAAAACCTTCTCTTTTTATAACTTCTAAAATTTTAATTTTAAATTTAGAAATAGAAACTGAAACTTTTTCATGATTCATTAAATTTGCATTACGTATTCTTGTCAGTAAATCAGCAATAGGATTTGTTATCATTTTTTCTCTCCTTTACCAACTAATTTTTTTAACACCTGGTATTTCCCCTTTATTAGCTAATTCTCTAAATTTAATTCTAGATATACCAAATTTTCTTATATATCCTCTAGCTCTTCCATCTATTTTATCTATATTTTTTAATCTTACAGGAGATGATTGAACAGGAAGTTTAGATAAACCTTTATAATCTCTTTTTTTTTTTAATTCTAATCTTTTATCTTTGTATTTCAAAAATAATTCTATTTGTTTTTGATTTTTAATAATTTTTGATTTTTTTGCCACAAAAGACTCCATTCTTTCTTTAATAATTAAAATATTAATTTTTTTATTTTGAAAAAGGCATGCCATAAAATTGTAATAATTTTTTAGCATCTGAATCATTTTTAGCTGTAGTAACAATGCAAATATCCATTCCACAACTTTTTTTAACTTTATCAAGATCAATTTCAGGAAAAACAATTTGTTCTTTAATTCCTAAAGAATAATTACCTTTTCCATCAAAAGATTTAACACTTAAACCTCTAAAATCTCTTATTCTAGGCAAAACTATTTTAATTAATTTATCTAAGAAAAATTGTTTTTTCATCCCTCTTAAAGTAACTTTTAAACCAATCGGCATTCCTTCTCTCAATTTAAAATTAGAAATAGATTTTTTAGATTTAGTAATAACAGGTACTTGGCCGCTAATTAGAGTTAATTGATCATAAAATTCATCCAAAATTTTAACATCAGAAACAGCACGACCAACTCCCATATTAATAACTATTTTTTCTATTTTCGGAATTTGCATTATTGATTTAAAATTAAAAATTTTTTTTAAATCTAAAAAAATATTTTGTTTATTATATTGAATATTATATTTTTTCATAAATTCATCCATGCTTTCTTTAAACCAAATTATATAGTAATACCTGTTTTTTTGGAATAACGAACTTTTTTTCCATTTTCAAAACGAAACCCAACACGTGTTGGAATTTTTTTTTCAGGATCGATTAATGATAAATTAGAAACATGAATTGGCATTTCTTCTTTAATAATATTTCCTTTTTCGCCTTCTTTTGTAGTGGCTTTATGTTTAGTAGCGATATTAATTCCTTCGACTAAAACTCTTTGTTCTTGAAAAAAAATTTTTACTACTTTACCAGATTTAATAGTTTTTTCTCCATTTTCATTTTTAAAAAAACGATCTTTACCAGCGCGAATAGCAACTATATCACCTAATTTAATATACATTACAATTTCCTCATATTACAAAAACTTTCTCAGCTAAAGAAAGAAATTTAAAAAAATTATTATCTCTTAATTTTTGATTTTTAACTACAGGTCCAAAAATCCTGGTTCCTCTTAAAGTGGTATCATCTTTAATAATAACTACGGCATTATCATCAAATTTAATATAAGTACCATCTTTGCCTCTTAACCCTTTTTTAGTACGTAAAATCAAAGCTTTTGCTTTGTCTCCTTTTTTTAACATACCCGAAGGAATAGCTTTTTTAACAGAAACAACAACAATATCTCCAATATTAGCATAACGTTTTTTACTTGAACCAGGAATATTAATAACCGAAACCTCTTTAGCACCACTATTGTCAGCTACTACCAAACGACTATTTATTTGAATCATATTTTATTTACCCTATTTTTACTAAAAATAATATTTGATAAACGAAATTTTTTAGTTTTAGATAAAGGTCTTGTTTCTGTAAAACTAACTAAATCACCTATTCGAGCAATTTCTTTTTCATCATGAACATGAAATTTATTAGTTTTTTTAATTCTTTTCCCATATAAAGGATCTTTTTTATAATAATTAACTAAAACGACAATTGTTTTTTGCATCTTATCAGAAACAACAACACCTGATAAAACTTTTCTATTATTACGCATTCATTTACCTCTTTTTTTAATAAAAGATTTCATTTTTTTTGGAAAAATGTAAAAAATATTTATATATTATTTTAAATTAAATTAATTCTTCACGTTTTTTTTCATTTAAAACTGTTTGCATTCTTGCAATATTTTTTTTAATTTTACGAACAATAGAAGTATCTTTAGATTTTGCTAAATCTAATTTTATTTTAGTTTCAAATAATTCTTTTTTATAAAAAATAATTTTTTGATTTATATCTTCTTCTTTCATTAGACGAATTTCTTTAATTCTCATTATTCTTGCCCTCTTTTAACAATTTTGGTAACAATTGGTAATTTATGTGATGCTAATCTTAAGGCTTCTATTTCTACTTTGTCTAAATTATTATTATCACTAACTTCAAAAATTACTTTTCCCTTTTTGACAACTGCAACCCATAATTCAGGATTCCCTTTTCCTGAACCCATTCTTACTTCTAAAGGTTTTTTTGTCAAAGATAAATGAGGGAAAATATTAATCCAAACTTTACCTAATCTTTTCATATGACGTGTCATAGCAATACGAGCAGATTCAATTTGTTGACTAGTTATCCATGAACCCTGTTTAGCAATTAAACCATAATTTCCGTTTATAATCTTGTTTTGTCCTTTAGATTTGCCTTCATAACTGATGCGATGAGGACGACGATATTTAGTTTTCTTTGGGATTAACATAATTTTATTTTATTTACATCCTTTTAAATTGATAAAAATTATTATTCTTCAAACACTGAATTAATTATTTTAAATGTTATATATATATACTTATTATTTTTTATATAAAAATAAGTTTTTTTTATGTTTATTTAATATCAAAAATATTTTTATTAGATAGAATATAACCATGATTAATAATAACTTTTATTCCTAAAACTCCATAATTAGTATGAGCTTCTTCAAAAGCATAATCTATATTAGCTCTTAAAGTATTCAAAGGTACAGCGCCTACAGAAACAGATTCACTTCTTGCTTTTTCTGCTCCACCCAAACGACCTGAAATAATAATTTTAACACCTTTGACATTACTTTTTAAACATCTTTGAATTGCTGCTTTTTGAACTTGTCTATAAAAAGCTCTTTGTTGTAATTGAATAGCAATGTTTTGGGCTAATAAAGAAGCAATTTTATTAATAGCTTTAACTTCAAAAATATTCATTTCTATTTTTTTATTTATTAATTTTTCTATTTTATTAATTAAAATTTCTTTATTTTTGTTATCTTGACCTTGTACTATTCCTATTTGAGAAGTATACAATTGAATTTGAATAATTTCATCATTAGTTTTTTTTAAACGTTTAATTTCTATTTTAGAAATAATTCCTTTTGAAAAATTTTTTTTAATTAAATCTCTAATTTTAAAATCTTCAACAACTAAATAAGGAACTTGTTTATCATTGCTATACCATTCGGATTCCCAATTACGAATAATCCCTAATCTTAAACCATTAGGATTACTTTTTTGACCCACTTTAATTTTTCTCCTTTTTAATTATTTCTTTTATATTCTGAAACGAATATTGTTATATGACTTGTTCTTTTTTTTTTTTTATCTGTTTTTCCCTTTGCTCTAGGAAATAAACGAGGTAAACGAAGACCTTCATTAACATAAACCATTTCTACATATAAATCATTTATATTAAGTTTAAAATTATGAACAGCATTAGCGATAGCGCTTTTTAATAATTTGATAACAATTGGGGAAGCCGATTTAGGAGTAAACATTAAGATTGCTTCCGCTTCTTTAACTCTTTTGCCGCGAATTAAATCAATAACTAAACGTGCTTTTCTAGGAGTAATAGGAACTTGATTTGCAATTGCTTTTACTTTCATATAAAAATACCTTCTTTAAATTATTTTTTAGTAATTTTTTTATCACCTTTAGCATGGCCACGAAAAGTACGAGTAGGAGAAAATTCTCCTAATTTATGACCTACCATATCTTCTGTAATAGAAGAAATTGTATATTGTTTGCCATTATAAATAGCAATTTTATGTCCTATAAATTCAGGTAAAATAACACTTCTACGTGAACGAGTTTGAATAACTTTTTTAATTTTATTTTTATTTTGTTTCAAAACTTTTGATAAAAGATGTTCATCACAAAAAGGTCCTTTTTTAATAGAACGAGCCATATTGAATAAAACCTCCTAACTAATTTTTATTTACGTTTTTTTAAAATTAAACTATCATAATTTTTATTTTTTTTACGAGTTTTGATTCCACGAGCTTTTTTACCCCAAGGTGTCATAGGTGTTTTTCGACCAATAGGTGCACGACCTTCACCACCTCCATGCGGATGATCATTAGGATTCATAGCTGAACCTCTTACTGTAGGTCTGATAGATAAATAACGAGTTCTTCCTGCTTTGCCATTACGAATTAATTTATAAAATTCATTTCCTAAAGAACCAATTGTTGCTCTACAAGAAATTAAAACTTTTCTTATTTCGCCAGAAGGTAAATTTAAAACAGCATACTTATCTTCTTTTTTGACAATTTGAACTGAAGTTCCAGCACTACGAGCCAATTGTCCGCCTTTACCAGGTTTTAATTCTATATTATGAACAAAAGAACCGATCGGAATATTACTTAAAGGTAAAGAATTTCCAACTTTAATATCAGAATCTTTACCAGAAAAAATATTATTACCAACAATAATATCTTTTGGAGTTAAAATATATCTTTTTTCTCCATCTGCATAATGAATTAAAGAAATATTACAATTTCGATTCGGATCATATTCTATAGTAACAACTTTACCAGGAATATTATCTTTATTACGTTTAAAATCAATAAGTCTATAATTTTGTTTAACGCCGCCGCCACGATGTCTTACTGTTATTTTGCCTTGATTATTTCTACCACCTGTTTTCTTTTTAGGAACTAATAATGTTTTTTCAGGAACAGAAGTTGTAAGTTCACTAAAATCTTGTAACCTCATATTTCGATGTCCATTAGACGTAGGCTTATATTTTTTAATTGCCATTTAACACTACAAAAACCTTTCTAATTTTTTTAAAAATTGATGATATATATTTTTTTTATTTATCTTCATGAAAAATATTAATTCTTTGTCCTGGAAGTAATTTAATAATTGCTTTTTTATAAGAAGAAGTATAACCTGTATACTTACCTCTTCTTTTAAATTTAGGAAGAACGTTCATAACATTAACAGATAAAACCTTAACATTAAAAATATATTCTATAGATTTTTTAATTTCTGTTTTATTTGATTTTTTATCCACCTTAAAAGTATATATATTTTGTGAATCCAATTTTTTATTTGTTGATTCAGTAATAATTGGAGAATAAATTAAATCATAATATTTATAAACCATTACTTTAAAACCTCTTCAAAATATTTAATGACTTCTTGGTTAACAA
The DNA here is from genome assembly GCF_032886435.1 of Candidatus Phytoplasma stylosanthis. NCBI lineage: Bacteria > Bacillati > Mycoplasmatota > Mollicutes > Acholeplasmatales > Acholeplasmataceae > Candidatus Phytoplasma > Candidatus Phytoplasma stylosanthis. The sequence goes on along the minus strand of NZ_JAUZJP010000001.1, from coordinate 125,750 downwards.
GAAGATTTTTGGCATTTAAAATTTGATAAACACTAACATGAGAAACACTTTCTAAAGTTACTTGAGGCAAATTTCTAGTAGAATAGATTAAATTTTCATTTAATTCATCAACTATCACTAATACTTTGTCTTTTATTTTCAATTTATTTAAAAATGAACTAAAATAATTTGTTTTATGACTTTCCAACTTTAAAGAATCAACTACTATTATATTATCATTTTCTTTTTGCCAAGATAAAGAAGAAATCATAGCTAATTTTCTAATCTTAGCATTCACCTTAAAATTATATTTTCTAGGCTTAGGTCCGAAAGCAACACCTCCACCTTTCCATAAAGGAGAACGAATAGAGCCATGTCGTGCATTTCCTGTTCCCTTTTGTGCCCAAGGTTTTCTCCCTCCACCAGAAACAGCAGCTCTATTTTTAGTACAATGTGTTCCTTGACGCATTGCTGCTCTTTGTTGATTTACTACATCATATAAAACTTGTTTATTAGGTTTGATGCCGAAAATATTTTGAGATAAAAATAATTCTGTTACAAATTCTCCTTTTTGATTAAAAACATTACACTTAGTCATTATCAATAAACTTCCTTGTTATTTTTTTAACAGCAGATTTTATAATTACAAAACTTTTTTTTGGACCAGGAATACTCCCTTTAATTAAAAAAATTTTTTTTTCTGAATCAACAGAATAAAGAATTAAATTTTGCAAAGTAATTTTTTTATGTCCCATTTGTCCTGGTAATTTTTTACCTGTTATATTTCCTTTAATTGGACCCATTGAACCAGGTCTTCTGTGATACCTAGAACCATGGCTTTCAGGACCACGACTTTGATTATGTCTTTTAATAGAACCAGAAAAACCTTTCCCTTTACTTATGCCTGTTACATCAATAATTTCTTTTGCCTTAAATAAATTAATATTTACAATATCACCTTCTGATAAATTTTTTAATTCGTTTATTTCATCTGATGAAAAAGAAATTTCTCTAATAAAACGTTTTGGTTTTGTTTTAGTTCTTAAAAAATGCCCCAAAAGAGGTTTTGTTGTTATTTTTTCTTTTTTAGAACCAAAACCTAATTGAGTTGATTGATAACCATCTTTTTCAAAAGTTTTTTGTTGTAAAACAACATTTTCAGATACATCAACTATAGTTATAGGAATTAAAATTCCTTTGTCATCGAAAATTTGGGTAATTCCTACTTTTTGACCTAAAATTCCTTTAGCCATTTCTTCCTCTTTTCTAAATTAAAAATAATTTATTTTATCGTTTATTTTTTCAAAAAAATATTTACCGCAGAAGGTAAATTAATATGCATCAAAGCATCTATAGTTTGATTATTTGGTTCAATAATTTGAATTAAACGTTTATGAGTAAAACGACCAAACTGTTCTCTGCTATCTTTATTTACAAAAGGCGAACGAATAACAGTAAAAATTTCTCTTCTAGTTGGTAATGGGATAGGACCTTTTATTTTAGCTCCTGTTCTAATAACACTGTTAATAATTTTTTTTGCTGCCTGATCAATCAAATAATAATCATATGTTTTTAAAAGAATCTTAACAATTTCTTTTTTTTTAGCCATTTTAATAAAAACCTTTCAAAAAACCTTTCATAAAAATATATTCTATAACATGTTTTGTAATTTAAAAAATTTATTAAACAATCCGTTTTAAAAATAATTAAAAATTATAATTAGAATTTATAATTTATTTTTTTCATTTAATAAAAAAAATTATATTAAATTTTTAATAATATTAAAAAACAAAAAATAATGAAAATAAATTATTCAAAAATTAATTTTTGAATAATTAAATATAAAAATTAACTAAAAAAAGACAATCAAATTAATTATATATTAAATTTGATTCTTTTACAAAAAAAATGCTTATTAATGAATGAAAAATATAAATTATCAAGCTAATCTTATATTTTTTTTTACTCAAAAATTTTTAACAGCTGCTCTCAATTTAGCAGAATGACTTCTTGGATTAAATTTGATTTCTTCTTCAGAAGGAAGAATAATTTTTTTGGTAAGAATAGTCAAGGGTGATAAAGGAATATCTTTTTCTGCAAAAGGAAATTGATGATTTAAATTAAATTTACTATTTGTCTTTAAAAAATTTTTAATTAACCTATCTTCTAAAGAATTAAAACTAATTAAAACTAATCTTCCATTTTTTTTTAAAATTTGCAAACTTTGTTGTAAAGCTTTTTCTAAAGATGATAATTCTTGATTCACTTCTATTCTTAAAGCTTGAAAAATTCTTTTGGCACTATGTCCTTTTCTTTTTTTCATATAATAAGGATAAAATTTATCAATGATTTCAACTAATTCTAAACTTTTTTTTAAAGGTCTTCTTTTTATAATCTCGTTAGCAATTAAAGATGCTTTAGGTTCTTCTCCAAACAAAAAAAAAATTTTCTTTAATTCAGAAAAACTATAATTATTGATAATAAAAGAAGCTGTTTTTTTTTTTCGAAGATCCATTCTCATATCTAAAAAATTATCTGTTAAATAACTGAACCCTCTATTAGGAAGATCAATTTGAGAAGAAGATAACCCTAAATCAAAAACAATACCATCAACCTTAAATATATTTCTTTTTAATAATTCTTCTTTTAAAAAAGAAAAATTATTATGTATTAAATTAATATTTTTTGTATTTTTGAATTTTTTTTGACATTTTTGAATTGCAAATAAATCACAATCAAAAGAATACAAAAAACCTTGATTTATTTTTTTCAAAATAACTGCACTATGGCCACCATCGCCTAAAGTAGCATCAACATAAATTCCTTGAGAATAAATATTTAAATATTCAATAACTTCTTTAGTTAAAACAGGAATATGATTCATTTCAATGTTATCGCCCCCCTTCCGTATTTATTAAATAAATTTTTATTATTCGAAAACAATATGAAAATTGTTATTAATAATTTCTGATAAAGCTTTAGTTAAAATTTTATTACCTTCAACATGAGTAACATCTATATTTTTTTCTTTTATTATATGAGCAATTTTGCTCGCTAAATAAGCTAATTTATATTTAGAATCTATTCTTTTTAATAATTCATCGATTGAAGGATAATCTAAACCTTCTTTTTGTTTTTTTAACATCAATAAAATTCTCCTTTTTTTAAAATTTCTGTCAAATAATAATCAATACTGTTTTTAGTTTTAGAATGTTCTGCGATAATAATAGAAAAAATTTTATCAACAGCGTTATCTATTTCATCATTGACAACTATATAATCATATCTATAAGCTAAATGAATTTCTTTTTCTGATTTTAACATTCTTTGTTTAATATCTTCTGGAGATTCAGAATTTCTTTTTTTTAAACGTTCATAAAGAACCTTTTTAGAAGGAGGAGCGATAAAAATAAAAACACTATCTTTATGAACCTTATGTTGCATGATTTGTAAAGCGCCTTCGATATCTATTTCTAAAATCACTTCTTTATGTTCTTCTAATTGTTTCAAAACATTTTTATAAGGCGTACCATAGTAATGGTTAACAAATTTATTATATTCTAAAAAAAAATTTTCTTTAATTTTTTTTTTAAATTCTTCTTCTTTAATAAAAAAATAATCTTTACCATTTTTCTCTTGTGGTCTGGGGCTTCTGGTTGTAGCAGAAATAGAATAAACAAAATTACCATTACCTCTTTTAAGTAAAGTTTTTTTTATCTCTCCTTTTCCGACACCAGATGGACCAGAAATAACTATTATTAACCCTTTTTTATTTAATTTCATATGAAATCTTATTATCCATTTCTTTTCTTGTTTAAAATAAAAAATTAAATAACTAAATTTAATATTTTATTTTTGATATAGATAACATTTAAAATTTTCCTATTTTTGACCAAATAACTAATTTTGGTTTCCTTTAAAGCTTTTTTTAAAATTATTTCTTTATCATCTTTTGCAAAAACCTTAATTTTAGATTTGTAATTACCATTAATTTGAATAATAATTTCTAATATATTTATATTATCTTGATCAATAAATAATTTATTTTCATAAGCAGGCCATCGAGAATAAACTAACTCTTCTGAATTATTTAAAAATTTTTGATTTAATTCTTCAGTTAGATGAGGTGCAAGAGGGTTAAGTAATTTTAAAAAAATTAAAGCTTGTTCATGATTTATCTTTTTGATTTTACAAACTTGATTAATAAAAATCATTAATTGACTTATAACAGTATTAAATTTTAATTTTTCATAATATTCTGTAACTATTTTGATAGTTTTATTTAATGTTTGAACTAATAAATGAGACTCTTCTTTGACTAAAAATAATGAAAAACAATTATAAACTTTATTCAAAAAACGTTGAACACCTCTTAAACCATTTTCATTCCAAACTTTATCTTCTTCTAAAGGTCCTAAAAACATAATATAAATTCTTGTTACATCAGAACCATATTTTTCTAAAATCAAAGAAGCGTTTACACTATTTTCTTTAGATTTACTCATTTTTAAATGATCTTCTCCTAAGATCATACCTTGATTTACGATTTTAGTAAAAGGTTCTGAACAAGAAACCAAACCTAGATCATATAAAAATTTATGCCAAAAGCGAGAATATAATAAATGTCCTACTGCATGTTCTTTACCACCGATATAAAGATCAACAGGTAAGAAATAATCTAATTTTTCTTTTGCTTCTTTGGAATTTAAAGGAATAATTCCGGATTTATTTTTTAAAATATAAGCTATATAATACCAAGAACTACCCGCTGTTTGAGGCATAGTATTCGAATCTCTTTTAAATTTTTTTTCATCTTTTGTAAAATATAACCATGATTTTATTTTAGATAAAGGAGAAAAACCATCTCCTGAAATTTCTATTTTCTCTAGAATAGGTAATAATAAAGGTAATTTTTCGTCTTCTTCTAAATAAATATTATCATTTTCATCATAATAAATAGGGAAAGGTTCGCCCCAATATCTTTGTCGAGAAAAAATCCAATCATGCATTTGATAAGTAGAATGAATATATCCTAATTTATTTTTTTGAGCTAATTCTATAATTTTGGAATCAGCTTCCTCAATATTCATTTTATTTAAAAAAAAACTATTAATTAAAAAATTATCCATTTTATTATATATTACTGAATGATTTGCACAATTATCATGAAATTCAAAAATTGGAATTATTTCTAAATTATATTTTTTAGAAAATAAAAAATCTCTTTCATCGCAAAAAGGAACAGACATAATAGCACCTGTCCCATAATAAGGTAAAACATAATCAGATATCCAAATAGGTATTTCTTTCTTAGTAAAAGGATGGATAATATAATTACCTGTAAAAACTCCTGTTTTATTTTTATTAATATTTCTAGTTAAATCAGTTTGATTTTGTATCTTTTTTATATAAGAATTAACTGATGAAACGAATCTTTTTTTAGTAATAGAGAAAACTAACGGGTGCTCAGGTGATAAAACTATAGAATTAACTCCAAAAATAGTATGAGGACGAGTTGTAAAAACTTTTATAATATAATTCGGCTCATCAGAAACACGAAAATTAAAAATAAACCCTTTTTTTTTGCCTATCCAATTCTTTTGAATATCTTTTAATTGAGATGGCCAATCTAATAAATTTAAATCTTCTAAGAGTCTATCAAAATAAGAACTAATTTTTAAAACCCATTGTTTCATTTTTTTTTTTACAACGGGAAAATCACCTTTTTCTGAAAAAGTTCCTTTATTTTCTACTGTATAAACTTCTTCATTGGATAAAACCGTTCCTAATTGTTCACAAAAATTAACATTTACATCTTGTAAAAAAGCAATATTTTTTTCATAAAATTTTTTAAAAATCCATTGAGTCCAATGATAAAAATAAGGTTCAGAAGTGGCTAATTCAGTATCCCAATCGATACCTTTTCCTAACATTTTGATTTGTTTTCTAAAATTATCAATGTTTTTATAAGTAAAAGAAATCGGATTATTACCTGTATTCAAAGCATATTGTTCTGCTGGTAAACCAAAAGAATCCCATCCAAAAGGATGAAAAACATTATAACCATTCATTCTTTTAAATCTATTAACAATATCACTCGCTGTATAACTTTTAATATGTCCAATATGTAAACCTGAAGAAGAAGGATAAGGAAACATATCTAAACAATAAAATTTTTTTTTATTAAAATCTATATTAGTTTTAAAAGTTTTTTTATTTTCCCAATGAACTTGCCATTTAAATTCTATTTTTTTAAAATCATAGACTAACATAATAAAATTCCTTAATTTAATTAAAAAATAAAAAAATAATTCAATTAAGATAAACTTTTTTGAATGTAATCAACAACATCTTGGATTATTTTAAATTGTTGCATAGCTTCATCACTTATTTTTAAATTAAAAGTTTGTTCTAATTCAATAGCTAATTCAACAGCATCAAAAGAATCTAATCCTAAATCCTCTTTTAATCTTGTTTGATGAGTAATTGTAATATCTTTGACATATTTTTTACGAGAAATAATATCTTTAATAGTATCTAAAATCATTCCTATCCTCATTTTAATTATAAAATATTTTTTTATAATTCTTATTTATTTAATATAGTATAATTATACTAATTATACAATAATTTTTCTATTTTTATATGTTAATAGATAACAAAATTAAAAAATAATAAAAAAGATAATAAATTCTATTTTTTTTTTATTCAGAAATTTTATCTAAAATTTTTCTTGCTTTTATAAAAAGATTATAAAATTCCAAACATTCATTATACATTCTATCAATAAAAGATTTATCTCTTAAAATAACTTTTATTTTGGCATTTTGATAATTTTGAAAAACTAAAAAAAAAGCTTTTTCTGCATTTGAACAATAAATTTGAGCTTGAATTTGAGCATAATAATAAATAGGAATTTTATCATTCATAAAAAAATCTTTCCAAGTATTAGAATTTAAATAAAAAGGACATTTAATTTCTAGCAAACTATTAGTTTTTTTATTCCAACCATCTAAAGACGCTGAAAAAAATTCTTTAACAAAAACTAAAGGTTTAAATTCTGTTTTGTTAATATCATTAAAAAAATCTCGCGCTTTAGATTCTAAATTTCTGCCATAACGCATAAATAAATTATCCTCTATTTTTTCATCAAAAAGTTTTCTTTTAAAAAAATTTTTTTTACTTTCAAAAGGATTTAAACCCATAATAATTGATACTTCTGAAGCATTAATATATTTTCTTCTATGAAGATGCCAATCATTGGAATTTTGTTCTAAATCAAAACTGTTCACAAATAAAAAACTCTTTTCTTTTTAAAATTATTCATGATGAAAAAATATAAAAATAAAATAAAACAAATTATATTTTAAATATGTAAATTTTGATTTAAAAATCAATCAAGAATTAATTACATTTCTTCTAAAACAGGAATACCTAAAATATTTAAACCTTCTTCAAAAACATTTAAAAAATTTTTTATCAAAAAAATATTAGCATTTTGTAAAAATAGATTTTCTTTGTTTAAAATTCTTTCTTTTGCATAAAAATGATTAGCATTTTTAGCCAACTGAAATAAATACCTAGCTAAAAAACTGGGCATATTTTTATTTTTAACTTTTTCTAATATTAAAAAAAAATTATCCATTAATCTAATCAACTTATAATAATGAAATTGAAGATAATAATTATTCATTTTTAGAGAATTTAAATCATAATTATTAATATTTTCTACTTTTTTTAAAATAGAACGAAATCTAACTGATGTATATTGTAAATAAGGACCAGTATTACCTTCAAATTGCAACATTTTTTGTAAATTAAATTCTATATTTAAAGAACGATCGTTTTTTAAATCATTAAAAACGATAGATCCTACTGCAATTTTCAAAGATATAGCGTTTATTTTTTTTTTATCTAAAAATCTTTTTTTTATTATTTTTTTTGATTCATTTTGTGTTTGTTTAATAATATCAATTAATTTGAAATCATTACTTTTTCTTGTAGCAATTTTCATATTTTGAAAAAAAACTAAACCAAAATTAATATGTTCTAATTTAAGATTATCATAACCTATTTTTTTAACAATTAAATTTAATTGTTGATAATGTAATTTTTGTTCATTTCCAACAATATATAAACATTTATAAAAACCAAATTTTTTATAACGATATAAAACACATGCTATGTCTCTTGTTAAATAAAGAGTACTTGTATTTTTTTTTTGTATTAAAGCTGGTAGAATATTATTCCCTAAATCCATAATATATGCTTGATTATCTAATACTAACATTTTTTTTTTTTTTTAATTCTTTTAATAATTTTATCGCTTTATTATGAAAAAATGATTCACCAATAAAATAATCAAATTTAACACCTAACAAATTATAAATTCTTTTAAATTCTTTTAAAGAAATTTTTTTTAACCATTTCCATAAATCAGTTATTTCTTTATCTTTTTTTTCTAAATGAAAAAAAATTTCTCTTGCTTTTTCTTCTAAAGAATTGTCTTTTTTAGCTTCTTCATGAAACAAAATATAAACTCTTTGTAATTCGTCGATAGGATTTTTTAAAATATTTTCTTCTTTAGCCCATTTTTTATAAGCTAAAATCATTTTTCCGAATTGAGTTCCCCAATCACCTAAATGATTAATGCTAATAGTTTTAAAACCTAATTTTTTATAAACATTTTTTAAAGCATTACCGATCATTGTAGAACGTAAATGACCGATAGAAAAATTTTTAGCTATATTAGGAGAAGAATAATCTAAAATAATAACTTTTTTATAATTATTTTGTTTTTTTAAGTATTCATCAATAGATTTTTTATTTTTTACAAAAAAATTATCAATTAACATTTTTCTATTTAATTTAATATTTAAAAAACCATTTAAAAAAAAAACTTTTTCTATTAACTTGTTTAAATATAATTGATTCTTAAAATCTTCAAAAATATCCAGTAAACTTTTTTGCATTTTGTCTTTATATTGAAACAATGACAAAAAAAAATCAAAATCCTCTTCAATATATTCAGTTTGTAAATTTATCTGAATATCAGAATATTTATAATTTAAAATTTTTTCTATTTGAATTTTAATTTTTTGAAAATACATAGAAATATCCTTGATTAATATACAATAATTATTTTGTCATTGAGATGAATAAAAAATATAATAATATAAAATTATTAGTAAACTATTTTTGATAAAAATTCTTTAAAATGATTAGATAAATCAATTTCTAATCTTATTTCTTCATTATTAAAAGGATGGTAAAAACTAATTTTTTTAGAATGTAATAATTGTGAACTTATTACTTGATTTTTAGGACCATACAAACAATCTCCGACAATAGGATGTTTTAAATAAGATAAATGTATTCTAATTTGATGTGTTCTTCCTGTATCTAATTTTAATTCCAATAAAGAAAATGTAGAAAATTTTTTTAAAACTCTAAAATGTGTAATAGCAGATTTTCCTTGAGGAGAAATTTCCATTTTTAAATAATTACTATAATTTCTTTTAATAGGTAAATTAATAGTTCCGTATTCATGACTTAATTGACCATAAATTAGCGCCCAATAAACTCTTTGAACTTTTCTTTTTTGAATTAAATTTTGCATCATTCTTACTGATTCATCTGTTTTACCAATTATAATCAAACCTGTAGTGTTTTTATCTAAACGATGAATAATCCCTGGTCTTGTTATATCTGAACAATTAAAATCTTTAATTTGATAATATAATCCATTAATCAAAGTGATTCCTGAATAACTAGAAGAAGGATGAACTATTAAATTCAATGGTTTATCAATAACAACAAAATATTGATCTTCATAAATTATTTTTAAATTTAAATTAACAGGCTGAAAAATATCAAAAATAGATTTTTTTTCTATAATATTTACTTTTACTAAATTATTTTCTTGTAATATGTAACTTTTTTTTTTAATAATTTTATCATTAACTAAAACTAAACCAGAATTAATGAATGAATAACATTTATTTCTGCTAATATTTAATTTTTTTGTTAAAAAAATATCTAAACGCAATTTTTTATATTTATTTTCAACAATAAATTCTTCTTTTAGCATTATTGAAAAAACTTTCTTAATTTAAAAATAAAAAAATTATACATATACTTATATTATGCTTATAACTAATATTTAATAATTTAAATTATTTTAAAATTATTTTTTTATTATTTGGAGAAAATATTTTAATTTTTTTGTTAAAAAACAAAGTTAAAAAAACAAAGAATAATTCTTTTATTCTTTGTTTTCTTCTTTGTTTTCTTCTTTGTTTTCTTCTTTGTTTTCTTCTTTGTTTTCTTCTTTGTTTTCTTCTTTGTTTTCTTCTTTGTTTTCTTCTTTGTTTTCTTCTTTGTTTTCTTCTTTGTTTATTTTGTTAATAAAATTATTTGATTTTTTATCATCAATCCAACTTATTTTACCTGTGTTGAAAATTTCATCAATATCTTTTTTACTAAGAGTTTCGATTTCCAATAAATAATAACTTATTTTTAAAAAAAGTTCTTTATTTTCAGAAATTATTTTTTTAGCCGTTTCATAACAATTAGAAATAATTTTTTGAATCGCTTCATCAATTTCCAAAGCTTTTATATCTGAAAATTTCTTATGAAAACTAACACCGTCTGAATCATCAAATTGAGTTAGTCCTAATTCACTCATTCCATATTTAGTAACCATTAATTTAGCCATTTCAGTTGCTCGTTCAAAATCACCACAAGCACCAGAGGAAATATCATCAAAAAATATTTCTTCTGCAGCTCTTCCCCCTAAATAAGAAACAATATTAGATATCATTCTTTTTTTAGAAGTAAAAAAAGTTTCTTTTTCAGGAAGCATTAAATTATAACCACCAGTTGAACCTCTTGGAATAATAGTTATTTTTTGAACTTTTTGAGCATGTTCTAATTTTAAACCAATTACAGCATGACCTGCTTCATGATAAGCAACCATTCTTCTTTCTTCTTCTGAATATCGAATTGTTTTTTTTGCTGGCCCCATTAAAATACGATCTACAGCCTCACTAATTATCGCTTTATCAATAATATTAGAATTGTTTCTAATAGATAATAAAGCAGCCTCATTTAAAATACCTTCTAATTGAGCGCCACTAAATCCTGGAGTTTCTTTAGCTAATTCAAATAAATCTACATCAGAAGATATTTTTTTATTTGAAGAGTGTAATTTTAAAATGGCTTCTCTATCTTTAACACTTGGCAAATTAATATTAAAACGACGATCAAAACGACCAGGTCTCAACAATGCTGGATCTAAAAAATCAGGTTGATTTGTTGCAGCAATAACAATAACTCCTCTATTATTATTGAAACCATCTAATTCAATTAATAATTGATTCAAAGTTTGTTCCTGTTCAGTGTTGTTTAAAGACATCCCTCTTTTACGTGCAACAACTTCGATCTCATCTATAAAAATTATAGAAGGAGCATGTTTTTGAGCAGTTTTAAATAAATTTCTAATACGAGCGGCACCAAGACCAACAAATAATTCTACAAATTCAGAACCCGAAACAGCAAAAAAAGGTACTTGAGCTTCCCCAGATAAAGCTTTTGCTAATAATGTCTTACCAGTTCCAGGAGGACCAGATAATAAAATTCCTTTAGGAATTCTAGCACCCATTGAAATATATTTTTGTGGATTTTTTAAAAAATCAACCAATTCTTTCATTTCCTCTTTTTCTTCTTCAGCGCCAGCAATGTTTTGAAAATTTATTTTAGGTAATCTAATAACTCCTTTTTTTTGTTCTAATTTATTTTTATCTGATAATTGATCTACTAATTGACCTGTAGCTTGTTTTAATAAATCATAAAAAAAATAAAAAATCAAAATGAAAAAACTAATATTCAAAGCTTGCACCAAAGGTTCAAAACCGTAATACAATTCTTTTTCTTTAGGTCCAAACAATTTTAAATATTGCATATTATCTTTACAAAATGCACGAATTTCTTCAAATTGTTGGATATTTAAACCTATATATTTTATTTTTTCAGATTTGTTTTCGCTATCTCTTTTGTATTCAACTTCTACATCATAATGATTTTCAGAAGAAAGGTAATATTCAATACTATTAATGCCAATAACATCTGTTATTTGAGTATCTTTATCAGTATTGACTGCTATTTTTTTTGGATTTTCTAGAAAATTTGACTCTTTTTGTTTTTTTATTTCACTTAATACATTACTAAGATCATTTGGATTTAATAACTTAGGTTTATTTATTTTTTTATGAACAACGAAATATAAACCTATCATTATAACTAAAGAGACAACGTGTAAAACATTAATTTTTTTAATAAAATCTTTTATTTTGTTCATCATAATTTTTTCCTTATATAAGAATAATAAGAATATAAAACGTTTTATTTAATTAAATGTGTTCCTAAATAACTATGTAATACTTCGGGTAAAATAATATTTCCATCTTTATCTTGATAATTTTCCATGATAGCCATTATTGTTCTGCCGATGGCTAAAGCCGAACCATTTAAAGTGTGTAAATACTGTTTTTTATTTTTTTTAGAAGAAATAAACTTAATATTAGCTCTTCTAGATTGAAAGGTTTCAGCATTACTTATAGAAGCTATTTCAACATATTTTTTTTGACTAGGAATCCATACTTCAATGTCATAAGTTTTACTCATGCTAAAACCTAATTCACCCGTAGATAAAACAACAATTCTATATGGTAAATTTAATTTCCTCAAAATGTTTTCGGAATCTTTTAAAATTTGTTCTAAAACTACATAAGAATTTTTTGGATCTACAAATTGAATTAATTCAACTTTATTAAACTGTTTTTGTCTTAAAATACCCTTTATATATTTGCCAGAAGAACCAGCTTCTTGCCTAAAACAAGTAGTATAACCAACATATTTTAAAGGCAATTGATCAAAATTAAAAATACTATTACGATGCAAATTAATCATAGGAACTTCAGCTGTAGGATTCAAATACCAATTATGTTTATCTAATTTTAATTTAAAAAGTTCTTTTTCGAATTTAGGAAGTTGTCCAGAAGATAACACAGATGACTCATTAACAATATAAGGAGGTAAAATTTCTTTGTATCCTCTAGAAACATGAGTATCCAACATAAAATTTATTAAAGATCTTTCTAATTTTGCCCCTAAACCTTTTAAAACAACAAACTTACTACCAACAATTGTAATAGCTTTATCAAAATCTAAAATATCTAATTTTTTTCCTAATTCTACATGATTTCTAACAGGAAAAGAAAATTTTTTAGGTTCTAAAAAACGAAATACTTCGATATTATTTTCTGCTCCTTTACCAATGGGAACTGAATCATGGTAAATATTAGGGATATTATATAAAATATTTGAAATATTTAATTCTAATTCCTTTAATTTTTTTTCTAATTCTTTAAGTTTCATCTTTTCAATTTGTTCTTTTTGAAAAAAAAGATTATCTAGTTGTTGATTTTGTTTTAATTTAGGAATGCTATCAGATAAATTATTTTTTCTGAAACGAATCTTTTCTATCTTAAAAATTAATTCTTTCCTGCAACTAGATAAATCAATAATTTTATTTAAAAAAGAAGTATCGATATTTCTGTTTTTCAATTGATTTAGAACTAAATCTATATTAGAAAGAACAAATTTCAAATCTAGCATGTAGAAAATATATCCTTTGAATAATTTTTTATTATTATAGTAATCATAATTTTTATAACTTTTATCAATTTATGCTATTCAACAATTTAGCTAAATTAGATTTATTTCTAGACACAAAATTGATATGATAAATTCTTTTTGAACGTCCCTTATCTAATTTCTTATTAATAATATTGAGAAAAGAAATAGCTTTATCTTTATCAGAATAAGCGACAGATTTTTTAAATTTTTTAATAAAAGTCCTAACTGATGATTTAAAAGATCTATTAATTAATCTACGTTTTTCATTAGTTTTAACACGTTTTTTTTGTTGTTTAATATTAGCCATTTTTTTAACATTCCTTATTTAGTAAAAATAAATTAATAACTTTAAATTAAAGTAAAACAAATAAAATATATCACAAATAAAAAAAATAATATTAAAATTTTAATAATTAAATATCTAAGAGATAAAAATCTAGAGAAAGAAAAATTAACATATGAAATTGAAATTAAAACAAAGTTAAAATATAAAAATAGAAATTCAAAATAAAATTGAATGTTTTTATTTTAATAAAATAGACATTAAGATGAATTAAATATAAAACATTAAAAAATATTTTTTTATAATCCATACATATAATTAATTCTAACACCTTTGTGAATAATTTTTTTTGTTATTCATAATTCATAATTCATAAATTAAAGAACCAAGAACCAATTTTAAGAATATATATAGATTAATACTTAAAGATTAATATAGATTAATAAATATAATTAAACAAATAACAAATAACAACAATTATTAATTATATATATGTTATATAGGTTATTATAGAATAAAATAGATAGAAAAAATATAAATAAAACATTTTTAATCTTATGAATATTTGAAAAACAATTAATTCTAATTACATTACTTTTCTAATCATATACTCTATTTTATATTAAAATTACATTTTTTTATTAAAACTTTAATATTTTATTATTTTATACAAAAAAAATTTATAATAAATTATATAAGAAATGCCACCAAAAAATAGAGATAAAAAATAAAAGGCATCTACATATAAAAATTGTATATAAAAATTTAGAAATATTTATACAAAATTATATAAAATTATATAAGGCACGAATATTGTATTTACTAATTAACCAAGATTAAAAAAGAAACTAAAAAAGCAAAAAAACAGTAAAAAAAAATATTAAACGAAATATTTTAAGAAATATAAGAAATTAACTGAATATATTTTTATAATATTTAACAATTAAAAATTAAAAATAAAAACAAAAAAAGAAAGTTCAATTAGAGAATGAGAAAAATAATAAAATTATCAGCTAATTTACTAACCATATTCAGAATTATTTTAGTTTTCTTTATGCTACCTTATTTATTTATTAGAGAAAATTATAATTACAAGTGTCAAGATTTATCTTTATTCAAAATAATTTCGAATAGACAATTTTTTTTTCTTATTTTTGTTACTGCTTCTATAACAGATGTATTAGATGGTTTTATAGCTAAAAAAATAACCAAACAAACAATTTTTGGTAAATTTTTTGATCCAATAGCGGATAAACTTTTAATTATTGTTTCTTTTTTTTACGTTTATAAAATAAGTAATGAAAAAATATTACTATTAAAAAATAATGATTCCGTAGAACCTTTCATTCTTAGCATTTTACTCATAAATATCATAAGAGATTTTATTATAATGGGAGTAAGATTGATGGCTTTTGAAAAAAAAAATATTATAATAGCTTCTCTATGGGGGAAAATAAAAACTATTTTTAATTTTTTAACTATTTCATTGTTATTATTATCAATTCAAATAGAAAAAAAAAATATATTAAGCAATGAATCATTATTAATGTTAATAAAAATTATTTTAATTATTAATGCTTGTTTAATTATTTTTTCTGGTTTAGAATATATAAAAAAAAATTTTAAATTTATTAAGAAAAACTTTTATTAAATTGATTAAAAAAAATTTCGATTTCATAAATTATAAAATATAACTATAAATTTTTTTTTGAGAAAATATATAATAAAGAAATAAGTTTTTTAAAATTACTTCTTTAAATTGCTTCTTTTAATTAAATTAATATTAAAAAAGGAAAATTAAACAAATGAATAAAATGAACAACGAAAATAAGACAAAAGATATTCTAGAACAAACATTAAAAGACATTGAAAAACGTTTTGGCAAAGGAAGTATAATGAAACTTAATTCAAAAAAGGTAAACAAGATTCAATCTATCTCTACTGGTTCTTTAAATTTAGATATTGCTCTTGAAATAGGTGGTTTTCCTAAAGGAAGAATTATTGAAATTTATGGTTTAGAAAGTTCTGGAAAAACTACTTTAGCGTTACACGCCATATCAGAAGCACAAAAACAAAATGGTAATGTAGCTTTTGTAGATGTGGAAAACGCTTTAGATATTAACTATGCTAAAAAAATTGGTGTTGATATAGATAATTTCATAGTTTCTCAACCCGATTCTGGCGAAAAAGCTTTAGATATTGTTGAAACTTTAATTAAAAGTGAAGCCGTAAGTTTAATAGTTGTAGATTCAGTAGCAGCATTAGCACCTGAAGCTGAATTGAAAGGAGAAAGCGGAGATTCCTTCATGGGTTTACAAGCCAGAATGATGGGCCAAGCCATGAGAAAACAATCAGCAATAATATCTAAAACTAATACAACAGTAATTTATGTAAATCAATTAAGAGATAAAGTAGGAGTGATTTATGGTAGTCCCGAAGTTACACCGGGCGGCAAAGCTTTAAAATATTTTGCTTCTTTAAGATTAGATATTAGAAGATCTGAATTTATAAAAAATGATAACCAATTTATAGGAATCAGATCTAATGTCAAAATAGTAAAATCTAAAGTTTCTTCTCCTTTTAAAGTAGCTAGTTTTGAAATAATTTATGGCCAGGGTATTTCCAAAATTGGTGAAATTTTAGATTTAGCAGTAAACATGGATTTAATACAAAAAAATGGTTCTTGGTTTAGTTATAAAAATGAAAAAATAGGCCAAGGAAGAGAAACAGTTAAAGAATTTTTAATTAAAAACAAAGAAATAACTCAGGAATTAGAAATTCAAATTAAAAAAAGTTTTAATTTAATTTAATTTTTTTAAAAAAAGGAGAATAGATTTAAAATGAAATCAAATCATAATCAAACAAAATTTAAAGGAGCAAATTGGAATAAAAAAGAAGATGATTATACACAACACTTTTATGAACAAAATCTAAGTCAATTTTGGAGACCAGAAGATATAAGTTTACAAAGCGATCTCAATATTTGGGGTAAATTAACACCTCAAGAAAAAGAAACTTATTCCAAAAATTTATTAGTTTTAACCTTTTTAGATACTTACCAAGGTGATATTGGCATGCCTTCTCTTCTTGGTTCTTGTTTACCGTGGGAAAATCAAAAAAAAGCAACTCTAAATTTTATGGGAGCAATGGAAGCTATTCATGCCAAAAGTTATTCTAATATTTTTATGACTTTTTTAAACCAAAAAGAAATTGATGAATTGTTTAAATGGGGAGAAGAACAAATCAATGTTCAAAATATTTTAAAAAATATTGTTTCTCTTTATGAAAATTTAAAGAAAGAACATTCACAAAATAAACAAATAACACAATGGAAAGCAATGGTTGGTTCTGTTTTTTTAGAAACTTGGTTATTTTATTGTGGTTTTTATTATCCTTTATATTTTTATGGGCAAGGAATGTTGATGCAAGCAGGCGAAATTGTTAATTTAATTATTAGAGATGAAAGTGTTCATGGCGTATATATTGGTCGATTAGCAAAAGAATTATATAATGGTTTCTCGCAAGATCAACAAAAGGAACTCAAAAATTGGATGAATACTTTTTTAGAAACTTTATACCAAGAACAAGAACAATTAACAATTGAACTTTATCAGAAGATAAACTTAGTCGAAGATGTCAATAAATTTATTCGTTATAACGCAAATAAAGCTTTATTAAATTTAGGATTTTCTCAAAAATTTCCTTATGAAGAAATAAATCCTGTTATTTTAAATGGTTTAAATACAGAAACAAAAACAATGGATAATTTCTCGATGAAAGGTAATGGTTATCAAAAAATGATTTCTGAAAGTTTGCAAGATGAAGATTTTATTTTTTAATGAATTATCTTTTTTTAAAGACCCTTTGAAAAGGGTCTTTTTTATTTAAACAAATAAAAAAAATCTTAACTGAGAAAACAAAAACTTTTGTTTTGATAAAAAATAAAAATAAAAAAAATAGTTTTAAGATGAAAAAATACACAAATAAAAGTTATGTATTTTGATGGAGGGAAAAGGGAAAAAAATTATTTTTCTCTTAATTGAACAATTAAAGATTTAAAATCAATGGGAAAAGGTGCCCCACTAAAATATATATTTTTAAAAAACCTTAATTTATTATTAAATATCTAATAAACACTGCCTATTTTTTAAACTAAAAAATTATAATCATATCCCAAATGTTTTATGAGCTGTACCCCAAACAATAAACAGTTTTAAACAAGAACTATTATCACAAAAGAAGACCGAATTATCAATTTTAAGAAAACTGAAGATAGAAATTTTTTCAAAAATCTTCCTTTAAGTCTTTTGTATTCAACTATTACATTTTCATTATTGTTTTGATTAATTAAATTAAAACCTTTCATCCTAAAATATCAGTTTGTTTGCACATGATTTTTTATGTTGTGTATTCTTTTCTAATTATTATTGGTTTCATATTTAGTTTCATATTTGCTTTATGTTTATCTACCACTCTTACTTTAATTTAAGGGCACGCGCAAGTACGATATGAACATTTATCTCACTTTAACTCTTTTACAAAAATTTTATCATTTAAAAAATAGAAAAAAACACGTCTCAAACTAAATCATGCCAAAGAAAAAAATAAACTTCAAAAAAATAAGTAATCTTTTATTAGATAAAATAAATTAAAAATGAATTAATTATTTTAATATTAATACAATTTAAAATTCTTTTTTTCTCAAAAGACTTTTTTCAAAAGGTCTTTTTTTATTTAAACAAAAAAATTTTTAACTAGAGAAATAAACAAGTTTTTATTAATAAAAAACGAAAAAAATAAAAAAAGAGAAATCATGAAAAAATAATAAAACAAATATTTATGATCTTAGTGAAAGTGTTTATGTTTTATATTGTTAGTCGATTAGCAAAATAATTATATATAAATCCTGTTATTTTAAATGGTTTAAATACAGAAACAAAAACAATGAATAATTTTGCTATGAAAGGTTATATGGTTGTCAAAAAATGATTTATGAAAATTTGCAAGATGAAGATTTTATTTTTTAATGAATGAAAAATTAATTGTACAATTATTTTTTAAACATTTTTATATTTCTTAAAATTAGTAATAAAAAATATTTATTTAATTTTATTTTAAATAATATAAAAATAAGCTCTAGTTATATTCTAATAAAAGAAAATAATTATCTGAAAAAAGATTTAAAGTTGTTATTTATTAATAATATTAATTATACAAAAACAAACACTTTGGGAAGGTATATAATTTAAGTCATTAAAAAAAATTCTGTCTCAATTAAAACAGAAACAATAAAAAATAAATAAGTCAATTTGTTTATAAAAACAATTTGACTTATTTATTTTAATCAAATAAAAAAATTTTTAAAAATATATATAAATTTAAAATAAATTATTAAATATATATTTTTTTTAGCTATTTTTTTATATTTAAAATATCTAGAAATTAACTTATTAATAAAGAATTATTTTTAAAAATAATTCATTATAAAAATTTTAAAATAAAAATTACTTTTGAATAAAAACTATCAATTTAATTTTAATAAAAAGAAAATATAAAAAAGAATAATCTTTTAAATATTAATCAGTATAAAAACTTACTAAAATAACAAAAAAATTTTAGTAATTGAAAAAAACTTTTTAAATTAAAAAATTATGTTAAATAATTTTTTAACATTTTTTGTTGTTTGTTCTTCAATTTCTTTCAAAGTAACATTTTTGAAGAAAGCTATTTTTTCGGCTATAATTTTAATAAATTTAGGTTCATTTCTATTTTTTTTAGAAAAAGGAGAAGGAATTAAAAAAGGAGAATCAGTTTCTAAAATAATTTTTTCTAATGGTATTTTTTGAGCTATTTTATGAGCTTCTACATATTTATCATAAGTTATAATTCCGCCTAATCCAACATAAAAATCTAATTCTAAAGCTTTTTTAGCTTCTTCTAAATCACTTGTTAAACAATGGAACACTCCTCTAATTTTTCCTTTATAAGGGAGCAATATTTTATATAATTCATTAAAAGATTCTCTTGCGTGTAAAATTACAGGTAAATTATATTTAACAGCTAATTTAAGTTGAATATCTAAATTTTTTTTTTGAATTGATAAAGAACTTTTATCATGATATAAATCTAAACCAATTTCACCTACCGCTACAACTTGAGGATATCTTAAATATTTTTCAATACTAAAAGGATTTTCATTTGCAAAATGGCAAGGATGAATCCCAACAGAAGCTTTAATAAAAGGATATTTAATAGCTAATTCAATAGATTTTTCATTTGTTTTTTGATCAACACCAGGAACAATAAAATATCGAACATTATTTTGATAAGCTTTTTTTATTACTTGTTCTAAATCTTGTTCGAATTCTGAAAAATTAAGATGTGCATGAGTATCAATTAACATAATTTTATTTCTCTTTTAAATTTTTTTATTTTTTAAATATAAAAATATTTTGAAAAACAAAAAAATACCAATTAAATAGGTATTTTTTTAATAATGTAAAAAAACATTTTTAATGATAATCTAAAAATAAAAATTTAAAATTATAAATTTACATATGAATAGGTTTATCAATTGCTCCTAAAAAAGTTTCTAGAATTAATTCTGATAAAGTAGGGTGAGGATGAATTGTTTCTGCTATGTCGTAAGCTGTTCCTTTTGAATTCATAATCACAGTAACTTCAGTAATTAACTCTGTAGCATTATGAGATATGATATGCATCCCTAAAATTTTTAAATCAACTTTATCAACAATTAACTTAGCAAAACCATCAACTTCTCCATCTGATAAAGATTTACCAATATTCTTAACATTAAAAATAGAAATTTTATAATCAATATTCTTTTCTTTAACTTCTTTTTCAGTTAATCCAACAGAAGCAATTTCTGGAAAACCATAAACACAAGAAGGAACATAATCATAATTCATAGGTTTTATATTTTGTTGTCCCAAAGCATGAGAAACAGCAATTTGTCCTTCGTGACTAGCAACATGAGCTAACATATGCTTTCCATTAACATCTCCGATAGCATAAACTCCCTCAATAGAGGTTCTTAAAAATTCATCAGTTACTATTCCTTGAGGAGATATTTTTAAATCTAAATTTTGAATTCCTTTTAAATTAGGTCTTGTTCCTACAGCCATCAAAATAATATCGGAAAAATTTTCATGAATTTGATCCTTTATTTTATAATAAACTTTATTATTTTCTATTTTAACCACTTCTGTATCTGTATTTATACCGATTCCATCTTTTTTTAATTTTTCAGTATAATAATTAACAATATCAGAATCCATATTATTTAAAATACTTTTTTGTTTCTCTAAAATAACAATTTCAGAACCAAATTTTTTAAAAATGGAAGCAAATTCTACCCCAATAATTCCTCCGCCTATTATAATCATCTTCTTAGGAAATTTATCTAAATTCACTAACTCTTTACTAGTATAAAGAAATTTATTTTCAAAAGACTCTTTAGCTCCTGGAATAGGAGGAATAAAAGCACTAGAACCTGTAGCAATAATAATTTTATCAGTTTTTATTTTTTGTTCTCCTACTTGAACTAGACGAGAATTTAAAATATTAGCAAAAGAATTATAAAAATCAATTTTGTTTTTTCTTAATAAAAATTCAACGCCATCATTTAATTGTTTGACTACTTTATTTTTACGTGCTAAAATAGATAACCAATCAAAAGAAACATCTTTATTGCTATTAATTCCAAATTTTTCAGAATTTTTTAAAAAATCAAAAACTTTAGCACTTTTTAAATAAGTTTTAGTAGGTATACATCCATAATGAAGACAAATTCCACCTAATTTATGGTCTTCTACTAAAGCTACCTTTGCTCCTAATTGTGCTGCTTTGATAGCAGCTACATATCCTCCTGGACCCCCACCGATAATTAAAATATCATATTCCAACATATATTACTCATTTGTGTATTTTTTTAATTTTTAAAAAATATGTTTTTCTAATTCGCTAGTGTCATTTAGCAATGAAGAAATTCTATTTAAAAATCTAGCAGCAGGAGCTCCGTCTATAATACGATGATCAAAAGTCAAAGAAAGATGCAAGATATCACCAATAACAATATTATTATCTTTTACTATTGGTTTTTTTATAATTTTTCCTATTCCTAAAATTGCTATTTCAGGAATATTAATAATAGGAGTACATTGCAAACCACCTATAGATCCAAAATTACTTATTGTAAAAGTTCCATTCCTAATTTGTTCTAATGTTAATTTTTCTTCTCTTGCATCTTGAGATATTTTTTGAATTTCATGAGCTAAATCAAAAATGTTTAATTGATCTGCATTTTTGATATTAGGTACCATTAAACCATTTAGAGTATCAACAGCTATCCCTAAATTAATAAATTTTTTTAATAATATTTCTTTTTTATCAATATCAAAACTAGAATTAAATAACGGAAATTCTTTTAAAGCAATAATTAATGCTTTTGATATAAAAGAAATATAAGTTAATTTAATTCCTTTTAACTCTGCTTCTTTTTTGAATTTTTTTCTTAAAAAAACCAAATTAGTAATATCAACTTCATCCATTAAAGTAGCATCAGGAATTTCTGTTTTTGAAACTACCATTTTTTTTGCAATTATTTTTCTTACATTAGAAATCTCAATAATTTCGAATTTTTCATTATTTTTATTTTCTAAATTATTATCTTTTTTTTTATCAATCATATTAAAGAAATTCCTTTTATCATTTTATTTAAAAAATTATTCAATTGTTAGTATCAAATCGCCAACTTCTATTTGGTCTCCTTCATTAAAAAAAATTTTTTTAATTTTTCCTGTTTTAGGAGAAGAAATCGGAACACTAACTTTGTCTGTTTCTACTTCTAACAAATTTTCTCCTTCTTTAACAAAATCACCTTCTTTATAAAAGAAAGTAATAATTTTACCTTCATTAATTCCTTCGCCAATATCAGAAAAACGTAATTCAACCATTTTTAAAATCATCCTTTTTTTATTTAATTTTAAATATTATTTTTATTAAAAATTCTTTTTATTCCATATACTATCTTATCAGAATTTAAATTTTGATGGTACTCTCCTCTAGCTAAAGGCATAATAATATCAAATCCTGTAATTCTTTGTGGAGCACTTTTTAGATAATCAAAAACATGTTCATTAACCAGAGAAATTATTTCACCAGCAGGGCCATAAGTGCGCGTTGCTTCATGAACAACTACTAATCTACCTGTTTTTTTAACAGAATTCAAAATTGTTTCTTTATCAATTGGATTAATAGTTCTTAAATCTATTAATTCAACCGATATACCTTCTTTATTTAAAATATCAATTGCTAATTTAGAAAATAAGACAGCAGAACTCCAAGCAACCAAAGTAACATCAGAACCTGAATGAACTACTTTTGCTTTTCCTATTTCTATTTCAAATTCTTTTAATGGAACTTCTTGTTTTTTTCCACGATATAAAAGTTTTGGTTCCATATATACTACAGGATCAGGAGAATTGATAGCAGCAATTAAAAGACCTTTAGCATCATAAGGATTAGAAGGAACAACTACTTTTAAACCTGGAATAGAACCTAAAATAACTTCTAAAGATTCAGAATGATGTTCTAAAGCTTTTACCCCTCCTCCAATTGGAAATTTCAAAACCATAGGGCAAGTGTAAGAACCTCTAGACCTATTTCTCATTCTAGCTGCATGAGCAATTAAATCTTCTAATCCGACATAAACAAAACCATCAAATTGAATTTCAGCTATCGGAATCAAACCATTTATAGACATTCCAATTGCGCTTCCTACAATAGCAGATTCAGATATTGGAGTATCAAAAACACGATCTATTCCATATTTTTTTTGTAAACCTGCTGTTACTCTAAAAACGCCGCCTAATTTTCCGATATCCTGGCCAAATAAAACTATTTTTGGATTTTTTTCTAATTGCATATCTAAAGTATGATTAATTGTTTGTAACATATTCATTAAAGCTTTGTCTGAACTCATAATTTTTATTGTTTTTTTCCTTCTTTAATATTCTTTAAAAAAGATTCATATTCGAGATATTGTTCTTTTAATTGAGGAGTCATTTCTTGATAAACATGCTCAAAAATTTCAATAGGTTCTATTTTAGTTCCATAAGACATAATTTTTTCATGAGTTTGCGTAACATGTTCATAAGTTTCTTTTTCATACTTTTCTATCAATTCTTGAGTTAAAATATTTTTATTTAATAAATATTTTTCAAAACGAGTAATTGGATCTTTTTTTATCCATTCTTCTTCTTCTTCTTTCGAACGATATAAAAAAGTGTTGTCATTAGTTGTATGCGGTCCTAAACGATAAGTTAAAATTTCTAATAAACTAGGACCTTTTTTTTGTCTTGCTCTTTCAGAGAATTCTTTAACAGCTACATGAACTGCTAAAATATCATTACCATCAACTTGAATTCCTGGTATACCAAAAGCGTAAGCTTTTTGAGCTAAAGTTTCTGAATTAGAAGCAATTTTTCTAGGAGTTGAAATAGCATATTGATTATTTTGGATTGCTACTACCAAAGGAGCTTTAAAAACTGCAGCATAATTCAAACCTGCATAAAATTCTTCATGAGCTGTTCCACCATCACCAATAGTTGCCAAAGTTACTTCATCTTTATTTTGTAGTTTGCTTGCTAAAGCTAATCCTGCACCAATATTTATTCCTGAACCTATTATGATATTTACAGGTAAAATACGTTTAGAATGATCCATTTTAGAACCTTTTTCATTTCCGAACCAGTAAAGATATATATTTTCTAAGGGAATTCCGCGATATAAATATAAACCTATATCACGAAAATAAGGAGAAATCCAATCTTTTTCTTTCAAAGCTGAAGCAGCGCCAACTTGACAGGCTTCATGACCTTTATTAACAACATAAGAAAGCATTCTTCCTTGTCTTTGATATTGAACCGCTTTTATATCTGAAATTCGACATAAAACCATTGTTTTATACATTTTGATTAATTCAGAATTAGATAACTTTGGTTCTAATTCTGGATAAATAACTTTACCTTCTAAATCTAGAATTTGAAACTGTTTTTTTTTTAAAGGGTCATATAAATCAAATATTTCCACGGTTAAATCAATCCTCTTTTTTATTTCTATTTAAAAAAAATATCAAAAATTATAAAAAAATAAATCATTAATCTTATTTCAAATTAAGAATTTTTAATATTTTTTTAAATTAATTTTAAAACAACAATAAGAGTATATTCTTAAATTAAAGAACAAAATATTTTAAAGTTCCTTATTAATTCAAAAATAACTAACCCAACGTTTATTATATTATAAGTAAAACTATTTTTTACTATTTTTCATTATACTTTATTAAAAAATTGAAAAATTTTAATTTATAAAAAATAATTTAATTGTGTTCCATTAAAACAAAACTATTTTTTTAAAAAAAAATTGTTCTAATAATTAAAGTTCTAATAATTAAAATCAAACTATTTACTAATTATAGTTATTATATGATAAAATGTTCCATATTTAAATCTAAAAGAGATAAAAAGTCAAAATATTATTTTAATAAACATTTTGACTTTCCCACTTTTTTTATTAGTCTTATTCCTAACAGAAAGTAATATAAAAAATAAAAAATTAATAAATCAAATATAATTTAATAATTTTTTTTAAACCATAAATGGATCAATATCATAAATATTATCAATTGTTTGCTTTAAAACATTATGAAATTCATTTAATTCTTTTTGTTTATAATATTTGGCCAAATTTAAATTTTTCAAATTTTTTTCTTTTTTTTTAATAAAAAAAGGTTTTTTTTGAATAAAAATTTCTTTTTCTTTTTGTAATGAAACTATTTTTTTTCTCAGATCTATAATTTCTATATCCAAAAGAGGTAATTGTTCTAATAATAAATCTATTTCATTTTGTAAAGGAAATAAGATACTATATTTTTTGAAACTGTATTGCAATGATAATAATAGATCTTTTCTTTTAATTATAAAATCATCTTTTTTTTGTTTGATTTTGTTTTCAATAAAATCTTTTTTTGAATTTAAAAACAATAGTTCTCTGTCTAAATCGGATATAATTGTATCCAGGGCATTTAATTTATTTTGACATTTTTTGATTTCTGTTCCCCATTTATTTACATTTTTTAAATAATGATCGATAATTATTTGATTTCTTTTTATTATACTTTGGTAATAACTTTTTAATACCTTTTCCGCTTGACTCAAATAAATCTCTTTCTTTTCAGGATTATTATCCACAATATAATCAATTTTTTGATTTAAATCTTTCGGATTAATTTTAATTTTTAAACTTTCCCCAGCGGAATTAAACATGTAAATTGAAGATTTAGAAAATTCATTTATTATTTCTTCATCAATATTATCATTATTATCATTTACTCTAGTTTTAAATATACTTTTTTTTGAAAAAAATTTATTTAATTTATTTTTTATATTATCCATATTTTGCTTTTTATTTTGATGAATAAAACACAAAAAAAATATAATCGGTATTATCAACAAAACAATAAATATTTTTTTTTTAAAAAAATTAATATTTTGAATCATTTCTTATTAAATATTATCTTTCTAATCTTCATTCTTATCATTAAATAATAAAATCAAAAAAATATAATTTTATAATATAGAAAATATATATAAATTTAAAAAAATATTACTATTAAACAATCTTAATTATAACATTAGTTAAAAAAATATTTTTATAAAATCAATAAAAATAAATTAAAAATAAAAAATATAAATTTTCGTCTGAAATTACTTAATTTAAGAATTTTTTTTATTATAAGAAATATTTTAAATATTTTGATTTTTTCTTACTTATAATTTAGTTAATAATTTATTAAGTGAAATAAAAAACTAATAAATAAAAATGATTTTATATCTTTTTTTTACAAAAAATTATAATATAGAAAGAATAATTTAAATGTTAAATTAAGTAAATAAGTTAAATATTAATAAATAGTTAAATATTAATAAATATTAAATGATAAAATACTGTTATAATAATATTAAAATATTAAATGATAGGATATTTTATGTATTCAATGCAGTAATAAATTTAATTTGGTTTGTATATTTTGTATTTTTAAAACGAGGTAATTCAAATATTTATAAATTAATTGTTTTGTTGACTTATTTATTATTTATATAAATTTTTGATTATTGATTATTAATATTTAATATTCAATTTAAATTTTAAATTTCTTTAAACTTTATTTTTTGAACTTTTTAGTTTAATAATTTTAGATAAAAAAATATGATGTTAAAAAGGAAACATAATAATGTATTCTGTCAAAAACCTTTATGATAATTATGAATTACTTTTAAATAAAAAAATTTTTATTAATGGATGGGTTAAAAATTGTCGTTTTCAAAAGAAAGTATTTTTTTTGGATCTTAATGATGGTTCTTACATAAAAGATTTACAAATAGTTTATAAAAATATTAAAAATGAAGAAATTAACCAAATTAAAAAAAAATTACAAGTAGGAATTTCATTATGTTTAGAAGGTGAATTAGTCTTAAATTCTCTCATAGATCAAAATTTCGAATTTCTTGCTGAAAAAATAATTTTTTTAGGTCATAATCATAAAGATTATCCTATTCAACCAAAAAAACATTCTAGGAATTTCTTGCGACAAATTCCTCATTTAAGATTAAGAACTAAGCTTTTTGGGGCTGTTTTTAGAATACGAAATTCTGCTAGCTATGCTATTCATGATTTTTTCCAAAAAGAAGGTTTTATTTTGGCTCATACTCCAATTATTACTATCAACGACGGAGAAGGAACAGGAGAATTGTTTCAAGTCACTACTTTAGATTTAAATAAAATTCCTTTAGATGAAAATAAAAAAATAGATTATAAAAAAGATTTTTTTGCCAAACCAACTTTTTTAACTGTTACTGGTCAATTAGAAGGAGAAGCAATGGCTTTGTCTTTCGGAAAAATTTATACTTTTGGACCTACTTTTAGAGCTGAAAATTCTAATACTACAAAACATATTTCTGAATTTTGGATGATTGAACCAGAAATGGCTTTTTATAATTTACAAGACAATATTAAAGTAGCTCAAAAATTAATTCAACATGTAATTGTATTTTGTTTAGAAAAAAATAAAGAAGATTTTGTATTTCTAGAAAAAAATATAGAACAAAATTTAATTAAAAGATTAAAAAAAGTTGCTAATTTAGAAGAATTTAAAAAAATTACCTATACCAAAGCAATTGAAATTTTAATTAAAAACGAGTCAATTTTTGAAAATAAACCTTTCTATGGTTCTGATTTATCTACTGAACATGAAAAATTTTTAACTGATTTTTTTCAAGAACCTATTTTCATAATTGATTGGCCGATTAATATTAAATCCTTTTACATGAAAAATAATCCAGATAATAAAACTGTAGCAGCAATGGATTTATTAGTTCCTGGAATAGGCGAATTGATTGGAGGTTCTCAAAGAGAAGAGAATTTAGATATTTTAAAAGAAAAAATGAAAAAATTTAATATTTCTCAAAAAGAATTAGAATGGTATTTGGATTTGCGCCGGTTTGGAAGTTGTATTCATTCAGGTTTCGGTCTAGGTTTAGAAAGATTATTAATTTATTTAACTGGCCTGGATAATATTAGAGATGTTATAGCTTTTCCAAGAACTCCAAAAAATATTTCTTAGATGTTTTTTTTAAAAAATAATAATTGTTAAAATTAATTAAAAATTAAATTAAAGGTTTTTTAGTATAATGGGTATCATATTACAAAATGTTTCGAAAATTTTTATAAATAAAAAAGATAAAAAAAAATATTATGCAGTTAATAAAGTAAATTTAGATATATCTACAGGAGAATTAATAAGTCTTTTAGGACCTTCAGGTTGCGGAAAATCAACTATTCTTTATATAATCGCTGGTTTAATTCAAGCTAACGAAGGGAAAATTTTATTTGATGGAAAAGACGTTACTAATATAAATCCTGAAAAAAGAGGAATCGGTTTAGTTTTTCAAAATTATTCTTTATATCCGCATATGACAGTACGCCAAAATATTATTTTTCCTTTACAAAATTTAAAATTTTCTAAAAATAAGATCGAAGAAGAAGTAAAAAGAATTTCTGTTTTAGCTTCTATCGAAGATTACCTAGATAAAAAACCCTCTGAATTATCAGGTGGTCAACAACAAAGAGTTTCTTTAGCAAGAGCTTTAATTAAAAATCCCAAAATTTTATTATTAGACGAGCCTTTATCAAACTTAGATACAAGATTACGTTTTAAAATGAGAGAAGAAATAAGAAGAATTCAAAAAAAAACTAAAATAACAGCTATTTTTGTTACTCATGATCAAGAAGAAGCGATGTCAATTAGTGATAAAATTTACGTTATGAATAACGGAATAATTCAACAACAAGACACCCCTGAACAAATTTATGATAATCCTGTTAATTTATTTGTAGCTTCTTTTTTAGGAGTTCCTCATATTTCTGTTTTTAATGGTAAAATAGAAAATAACAAATTAATCATAAACAAAAAAACAATCAAAGAAGATAATTTATTTCAAAATATAGGCAATAAAGAAATCCACATAGCAGTAAGACCAGAAGGTTATGTTGCAGATAAAAATGGTTCTATAGAAGTAGAAGGCATAGCTTTAGAAAATATTGGAAGAGAACTATTTTTATTAGCTAAACATCCTTGTTCTATTTATTCTAATTTCAAAATCATTATTCCCAACGATCAACAAAAATTATTAGATTTATCAAGTGTTTACAAAAAAAAATTTCGTTTCAATATCTTAGAAAAAAGATTTTTTATTTTTGATAAAACAACAGGAAATAGGGTTTATTAAATGTTTAAAGATAAAAAAATAAATAAAAACTGGTTATATCTTTTACCAGCAATAATTATTTTAACTATTTTTACTTTTTTACCCTTAACAAAAGTTTTAATAATATCTTTTAATTCTAATTATGATAAATTTAGCGATACTTTTGGAATAAAAGTAAAAGAATTGTTTAGTTTAAAAAATTATATAAATGTTCTTAGAGATTACGAATTCAAATATGCATTAAGGAATACTTTTTTATTAGTTCTTTTCGTAGTTCCTTTATCACTTATTTTATCTTTAATAATTGCATTACTATTGAACAGAATTAAAAATCATTTTTTTAAAAATATTTTTAAAACTTTTTTTTTTATGCCTTTAATTTCTAATACAGTGATTATGGGAATGATTTTTAGCATTATATTTTATTTTAATGTTGGAATTTCTTCAAATAAACCAGAAGGTTTGTTTAATTCTTTTATAAAATTTTTCGGTTTTAAACCTCAAGAATGGATAGTTGTAACATCTCCTTTTATTAATAAAATATTCGTTTTGATTTTATACAATATTTGGATTCGCCTTCCATTTAAAATTTTTGTTTTTCTTTTAGCTATTCAAAACATTGATAAATCCTATTATAATGCTGCTAAAATTGATGGTGCTTCTAAAATTAGAACTTTTACCAAAATAACTTTGCCATTAATCAAACCTATTATTTTTTATCAATTTATTATAGAAATGTTAGCTATTTTTAAAGAATATGAATCTATTATTGGATTATTTGGTGATAAACCATCTTATAAAATTCAAACAATAGTGGGTTATATTTATAATCAATTATCAAACTCAAGTTTTCAATCTTATTCTAAAGGTGCAGCAGCTGCAATGATACTTTTTTTTATTTCTATTTTATTTACAACAATAAGTATTCTTATTTCAAAAAAAACTGAAAAATAAATTAAAGGTTTAAAATAACTCCATAATGATAAATATAAATAATAATATTCGAAAATATTTTTTGAATTTAAAAAATAGTTTAAAAAAAGAAGCAAAAAAAATTAATTTTTTCTCCTTAATCAAATATCTATTTTTGTTTTTTATTTCTTTTTTATTCATTCTACCATTTTTTTTGATGTTCATGATATCTATTAAAAGTTTTTCAGACATTATTCAAAATAATTACTTATCATTACCAAAAAATGGTTGGCATTGGGAAAATTATAAACTGGCTCTGCAACAAATGGAGTTTATTAAATTTTTTTTAAATACTTTAAGAGTTACTTTTTTTTCTACTTTATTAGGAACTTTATGTAGTATTTTAACGGCTTATGCTTTAAGCATTTTAGATTTAAAATTTAAACCTATTTTATTGATGTTTTTATTATTAGGTTTAATGACAACAAGTGAAACATTAGTAATAACAAATTATAGAACAATTTCCAACGCTGGTTTAGTTGATTATGGTCAAGGTCCTAAAGTTCCTTTTGGTACTGATTATGCTGTAATTTTGCCTTATTTAGTAAATATTGTTCATATTTTATTATTAGTCAATGTTTTTAAAAATACACCAAAGGAATTGTATTACACAGCTAAAATCGATGGAACTAGTGACTGGCAATATTTATGGAAAATACTAGTTCCTATTGCTAAACCTACAATTATTGTAACTGTTATTTTTAGAATAGTTGGTTGTTGGAACGCTTATGCATGGCCAAATTTAGTAGGAGCTCAATTGTTAACTAATATGGCAAGAAAAGTTTTTGATATTGAAACAGAAATAGATAAAATTAATCTCCAAATGGCTAATCTTATATTAATTAATATCCCTTTATTTTTGATTTTTATTTTTTTTAAAAAATATATTATTTCAGGAGAAGCTAAAAGTGGTATCAAAGGATAAAATTAAAAATTTTTTATTTATATTTATTTTTTTTAATTTTTTAGCACTGATTATTTTTATATCAAATGTATTTTCAAAAAAAAACAAAGATTATTTTGAAAAAGAATACCAAGATTTAGAAAAGTATTTGGCATCAAAACAAGATTTAGATAATAACTTTAAAGATAAAAATGGTCCAAAAATTTATATTAATTTTTGGCATAATTTATATCCTAAAGAACAAAAAATATTACAAAAAATAATTGATGATTTTTTAAAACAATACCCACAAATTGAAGTTAAAGATGAAAACAAAGGAAATTGGAATCAAATAGTGAAAAATATTCAAAGCGCATTAACTGTTGATAAACAACCTCATTTAGTTTTTTCTTATCCTGATCATGTTAAGTTTTATTCTAAATCTGAAAAAGTAATACCTTTAGATATTTTTATAGAAAAAGATAAAAATTTTAAAGAATCAGATTTTTTAAATAATTATTTGAAAAAAAATTATTTAGAAGATTATTCTTCAGAAAGAAAAAATTCTTATTTTTATTTTCCTTTTTTAAAAACAACAGAAATTATGTTTTATAATAGTTATCTATTAAAAAAAATTTATCTTAAAATTCAAGAAAATCAAGAAGATAAAGAAGAATTAAATAATTTAATAAACCAAGAAGGAAAAATACAAGAAGATATAACATGGGAAGAAATGGAAACAATATGCCGAATTATTAAAAAATATAAAACAAAAGATTTTATTCCTATTTTAGTAGACAGTGCAGACAATTTGTTTATAATTAATATAGAACAAAGAAAAAATAATGATTTAAAATACCCTGAAAACAGAGATGAATTAGATCAATTTTTTCAAAATAAAAATTTTCATGAAATATTTGAATATTTTAAAAAAGAATTTTATGATAAAAAATATTTAACTTTTAGTCAATTATGTGGAGAAAAAGAAATTGAAAATTTTATCTTAAACGAAAACATATGTTTTTATATTACCTCAAATAGAAGATTAGAATATTCATTTAATATTCAGAATTTTGTTCCAAGCATAAGTCCTTTACCTCAAGAAAATAAAAAAAATAAAGAAAAAAAACAAAAAAATATTGTCCAAGGCCCGAATATTAATTTATTTTATTCTAAAAATAAAGATGAAATGCTAGCTTCTTGGTTGCTTTTAAAACATTTAACATCTTTCAAATCATATAAAACATTATTAGAAAACGGGAAAATATTTAATATTTGTCATAAAATTAATGATACAGATATTAAAGAAATTGAAGAAATTGTTGAAAAAAATTATAGTTTCGATTCAACAACAAACCAACATTTAAAAAAAATAAACACAACAATTAAAGATTTTTTTAAAAAAATTATTATAGAAGATGCAAAAAGAGATGATTATTTTTTTATTAGTCCAATTTTTGAAAATTCTAATTATTTAAGAACTATTTTGAGAGATTTATTTGTAGATATTTTTTCAATAAAAGAAATTTCAGATGTAGAATTAAAAGAAAGAATAAAAAAAATATTTAAAGAGGCTTACGAAAGATTTCAAACAAATTAAAATATTTAATATAATTAATGAAGAATATAATTTACTAATTAAAAAATTTTAGAATTTTGAAGAATTAATGTATTTAAAAAATAATTAAGAAATATAATAATACTTTATCAAAAAAAGGAAGTTATAAAAAATGATAGAATCTATATCAGAAAAAATAAAAAATAAATTAAATTTTATTAAAGAACAAATTGAATCTTTTGAAACAATTATTATTCATGGTCATAAAAAACCTGATGGAGATTGTTATGGTTCTCAATTAGGTTTAAAAGATATGATAACAGCAACTTATAATAATAAAAAAGTTTATGTTGTCGGCGAAGAAGAAGAAAAAATATCTTTTTTAGGAAAAATGGATCATATAACAAATGATATTTACCAAGATGCTTTGATTTTTATTGTTGATTGTGGACAAGAAATTATTATTAGTGATTCTCGTTATAAGTTAGGTAAAATGATTATCAGAATTGATCATCATTTATTTATTAAAAAAATAGGAAATTATGAATGGATAGATAGTAATTTCAGTTCTTGTTCAGAAATGATTTATTATTTTAAAAAATATAACAATTTTCAATTAACTAAAGAAGGTGCTTTATCTATTTGTACAGGAATGATAACGGATACAGATAATTTTCGTTTTGACAGGGTAAACTCTAATACTTTAAGAATAGTCGCTTCCTTATTAGAATATGATGGCGTAAATATAACTGAAATAAACAAAAAAATAAATAAACAAAATATCGATATTTTAAAATTTAAAGGTTATGTTTGTAACAATTTTATATCTGAAGAAGGTTTTATTTATTTTAAATTTTCAGAAGAAATAATAAAAAAATTCAATTTAAATTTGGAATCAGCTTTTTCAATTGTTAATATTTTGAGTGATGTTGAACATCATTTAGTATGGGCTTTTATTTGTCAGTTAAACAACAGCATTCAATACAAATTAAGTATTCGTTCTCATGGACCGCAAATAAGTCATATTGCTAATCAATTTGGCGGTGGTGGACATCAAAAAGCTTGTGGAGTAATAGTTAAAAATATAAATGAAGTAAATAAAATTATTGAATTAATAAAAGAATCGATTAAAGAATTTAAAAACCAAAATAATTAAATAAATAATATAATATTTAAATTTCTAAAAATAAGGAAAATGAAATATGTTTCAAAACGACACTATAGCAGCTATTGCAACTCCATTAGGTAATGGAAGTATTAGTGTAATAAGAATTAGTGGGCCAGACGCAATTAAAGAAATAAATAAAATTTTTTCTAATAAAAAAAAAGATTTAAACAAAGTAAATGGACATACAATTCACCATGGTTTTATTTTAGATGAAAAAAAAAATATTTTAGATGAAGTTTTAATTTCTGTTTTTAAAAAACCTCATTCTTTTACTGGCGAAGATATTATTGAAATTCAAGGCCACGGAGGAATTTTAATAACTCAAATTTTATTGGAAAGAATTTTATCTTTAAATATTAGATTAGCCCAACCAGGAGAATTTAGCAAAAGAGCCTTTTTGAATAATAAAATAGATCTAATTCAAGCAGAATCAATTATGGATTTAATTTTTGCTCAAAACAAAAACGCTATTAAATTAGCTAATTCAGGTCTTCATAAAAAAACTTCTAAATCAATAGAAAATATAAATAAACAAATTTTAGAATTAATAGCTCAAATAGAAGTAAATATTGATTACCCTGAATATGAAGATATAACAGAAATGACAAATGAAATTATTTTACCAAAAACACAAAAAATAATCGAACAAATAAAAAAAATTTTAAAATTCTCTATACAAAACAAATTTTTTAAAAAAGGATTACAAACTTTAATTATAGGAAAACCTAATGTCGGAAAATCTAGTTTATTAAATATATTATTAAAAGAAAAAAGAGCTATTGTTTCTGATATTGCCGGAACTACAAGAGATTATGTTGATGGCCATGTTAACATAAAAGGTGTTGATTTGTTTTTAATTGATACAGCAGGAATTCGTAAAACTAAAAATATTATTGAAAAAATTGGAATAGATAATACCAAAAAACTAATAAAAAAAGCTGAATTGATTTTATTATTGTTAGATCAAAGTCATAATTTAGACGAAGATGATCGAATTTTATTAGAATTAACAAAAAAGCAACCTAGAATAATTATAACTAGCAAAGCTGATTTACCTCAAAAAATAAATTTATCAAATATCAAAGAAAAAACAATTAATGTTTCGCATAAAACCTACAAAGGAATAGAAGAATTAAAAGAAAATATTTTAAAAAAATTTAATTTAGATTCAATTCAAAATGAAAATTTTAATTACTTATCAAACGCTAGACATATTAAACAAATGAAAATATCTTTAAAAGCTCTTCAAAATATTATTTCTGATATAGAAAAAAAAATTTCAATTGATATTCATACAATTAATTTAAAAGAAGCTTTTGATGCTTTAAATAACATTTTAGGTAAAAATTCACCAGATATTTTAATAAATGAATTATTTTCTAAGTTTTGTTTAGGAAAATAAAAAAATAAAATATCAAAAATAAGGAAATTATATGATTAATATTCAATTTCATAATAATATGATTCAAAAATTTAAAAAAGAGACTACTATTTTAGAAATTATAAAAAAAAATAAAAATTTTTTTTCAAAAAGACCTATTGCGGCATATTTTAATGGTAAATTAATTGATTTAAATCAACCTTTGAAAGAAGACGGTTTTTTAGAAATAATTGATATAAAGCACGAAAAAAGCTTAGAAATTTTAAATTATAATACAAGTTTATTAATGGCTCAAGCGATTCAACGAAAATACCCAAATTCTCTTTTAGTATCAGGTTCAATCGAAAAAGAAGGTTTTTACTATGAAATTGATTTTCAAGATACAATTTTTTCTCATCATGATTTATCAAAAATTGAAAAAGAAATGTTTAAAATTGTTCAAGAAAAATTAGAAATTAAAAAAAAAAAAATTCCTTACAAAGAAACTTTAAAATTATTTGCTGATAATAAATATAAACAAACCATAATAAAAAAAATAAATCTTGATTTTATTGATATTTATTTTTGTCATAATTTTCAAGATCTTTATTTCCCGATGATTCATTTTATCAATACTAATATCATGCAATATTTTAAATTATTAAAAATATCAGGAACTTATTTTGAAGGAAATAGCCAAAACCCTATTTTAACCAGGATTTACGGTGTATCTTTTTATAATAAACAAGATTTAAAAGAATATTTAAAAATATTAGAAGAAAGAAAACAAAGAGATCATAAAAATATAAATAAAGAACAAAATTTCTTTATGATTGTTGCTAATGAAGTTGGATTAGGATTGCCATTTTGGCTTCCTAAAGGTGCCACAATTAGACGTATTATTGAAAGATATATTATTGATAAAGAATTAAATTATAATTATCAACATGTTTTTACTCCTGTCTTAGCAAATATTAAATTATATGAAATTTCAGGTCATTTAAAACTTTATAAAGAAAACATTTTTCCAATAATGGAATTTGATAATAAAGAAAAATTTGTTTTACGACCTATGAATTGTCCCCATCATATGATGATTTTTAAAAATAAATTACGTAGTTATAAAGAATTACCTTTGAAAATTGCTGAATTAGGTATGATGCATCGTTATGAACATTCAGGTGCTGTTTCAGGATTACAAAGAACTAGAGAAATGACTTTAAATGATGCTCATATTTTTATTAATAAAAATCAAATTAAAGAACAATTTAAAGAAATTATTAATTTCATTTTAGAAGTTTATAAAGACTTTGATATTAATGAATATAGTTTTAATTTAAGCACAAGAGACATTAAAAATAAATATAAATATTTTAATGATGATTTAATATGGAATAAATCAGAATCTTTGTTAAAAGAAATATTATCAGAATTAAAAATAAAATATAAAATAAAGCCAGGTGACGCTGCTTTTTATGGTCCTAAAATAGATATTCAAGTTTTAACAGCTTTAAAAAATGAAGAAACTTTATCTACTATTCAATTAGATTTTTTATTACCTCAAAAATTTGATTTAAATTATATTGGCCCTGATAACAAAGAACATCATCCAATTTTAATTCATAGAGCTATTATTTCTACCTTAGAAAGATTTATTTCTTATTTAATAGAAAAAAATAAAGGTTATTTTCCTCTTTGGCTTGCTCCAATTCAGATTATTTTAATTCCGATTAACAATCAATATCATTTACAATATACTAAAGAAATAAAAAATATATTCATTAAAAATAATTTTAGAGTAGAAATAAATGAAAAAGAATTCAGTTTAAACTATAAAATAAGAGAAGCACAAAAAAACAAAATTCCTTATCAGATTGTTATTGGTGATAAAGAAATAAAAGATAATTCTGTAACATTTCGAGAATATCAAAAAAATGAAAAAAAGACGATGACTGTTTCTTATTTTGTTCAAATGTTAAACCAAATTATTTTTAACAAAAAATAAAAAAATAATGTATAAAATAAAAAATAAATTAATCAAATTTATTAATTAATTTATTTTTTTTATTATTTTTGAAATTGACTTTGATAAAGTTTATAATAAAATTCTTTTTTTGCTATTAATTCTTCATGTGTCCCTTGTTCAATGATTTCTCCTTTTTTTAAAACATAAATCAAATCAGCATTAATAATAGTAGATAAACGATGAGCAATTATAAAAGAAGTTTTATTTTTAAATATTTTTTGAATAGATTTTTGTAAAATAGATTCTATTTGAGTATCAATGGTAGAAGTTGCTTCATCAAAAATTAAAATAGCAGGATCGCGTAATAAAGTTCTAGTAATTGTTATTAATTGTTTTTCTCCTTGAGATAAATTATTAAGTTCTTCGTTTATAAGAGTTAAATATCCTTTTTCTTTAGACATAACAAAATGATGAAGTTGAGTTTCTTTTGCCATTTGAATTGCTTCTTCATCTGTTTTTTCTGGATTACCATATTTAATATTTTCTAAAATAGTTCCTTTAAATAACCAAATATCTTGTAAAACTAATCCAACAATTTTTCTTAAATTTTCTTTTTTTAAATTTCTAATATCTACACCATCAATAGTTATTGCACCTTCGTCGACATCATAAAATCTAGTTAATAAATTAATTAAAGTAGTTTTTCCTGAACCAGTTGAACCAACAATTGCTATTGTTTGATTTTTTTTTGCAAATAAATTCATATTTTTAATAACAAATTTATCTTTATAATAACCAAAAGAAACATTATGAAAACCAACATTCCCTTCAACTTTATCCAAATATAAAAAATTATTACTCTGATCTTCTTTTTCTTCATATTCATATAAAAATTCA
This sequence comes from Candidatus Phytoplasma stylosanthis, assembly GCF_032886435.1. NCBI lineage: Bacteria > Bacillati > Mycoplasmatota > Mollicutes > Acholeplasmatales > Acholeplasmataceae > Candidatus Phytoplasma > Candidatus Phytoplasma stylosanthis. The sequence goes on along the minus strand of NZ_JAUZJP010000001.1, from coordinate 87,138 downwards.
TTTACTCTGGCAATAGCTGTTTTAATTGATTGGACAATAATAAAAATTTGACTTGAATTATTTATAGTATCACTAAAACGCCAATTATATTGAAGAAAAGCTTTAAAAGTTCCTAATTGAATAGTAACAAAACCTAATTTTCCTAAAAAACTATTAGAAGGAACTCCTTTGAATAACCAAAATCCTATAACCGCAATAATAGACATTATAAAATATGTAAAAGTAGTAATGATAGGAACTGCTAAACCAGATAAAAAATTAGATTTAAAAAATAATTCAGATAAATCTTTGTTAATTTTTTTAAATTGTTTAATAATATTTTCTTGTTGATTATATAAGATAATTTCCTTATAACCTGTTAATTGTTCTTGTAAAAAACCATTATATTCAGAAATTTTATTAAATCTTTGAATAAAAATATTACGTGATTTTTTATTAATTAATCTAAGAACAAACCAAGAAAAAGGCAAAATAAAAGAAATAATCAAACCTAAACGCCAATTAACCCAAAACATACAAACTAATAACATTGTTATATGTAAAAATGAGTAAATTAAAGTTCCAGTAGCTTGTTGTAAACCATTAGAAATAGTATCTATGTTATTAATTATTCTATCCATAATATTTCCACAAGGATTTTGATCAAAATATTTAATAGGTAATTTGTGAATTTTATTATAAATATCTTGACGCATATTTGTCACACTTTCATGAATAGAAATGATCAATATTTTATTATAAATAAATTTAATAACAGAACAACATAAATATAGAAGAAAGTTAATACCTAAAACTAAACAAATACGTTTAATAAAATGAGGATCAGAATTATGATCTTTAATATATTCAAAAATATATTTTCCTTCAAATAAAGGTAAAAAACATTGCATCGCAGAAAGAATAAAAATTAAAATAATACTTATGATTATCTTTTTTTTAAAAGGTTTTAAATAATGAAATTTTTTATTCATCTGTAATGACCTCTTCTATATTTTGTGAAATCGCTATACTTCTATAAACAGAACATTTTTTAATTAATTCTTTATGTTTACCTATATTAACTATTTCTCCTTTATCTAAAACAATAATTTGATCAGCTTGTAAAATAGAAGTAAGTCTTTGAGCTACTATTATAACAATAGCTTTTTTTTTATCTTCGAAAAAAGATTTTCTAATTGCTAAATCAGTTTCATAATCTAAAGCCGAAAAAGAATCATCAAAAACATAAACATCTGGTTGTTTTAAAAAAGTTCTTGTAATAGAAAGTCTTTGTTTTTGTCCACCAGACAAATTTGAACCTAATTCACTTACAGGTTCTTTTAATTTTTTTTCTTTATTTTGAATAAATTCATATGATTGAGATATTTTCAATTGATTTAAAATTTCATCTTCTTGGGCATCTTTTTTCCCAAATAATAAATTACTTAAAATAGTTCCTTTAAATAAAATATTTTTTTGAGAAACAAAACCAATTTTATCTCTTAATGATTTTAAATCATAATTTTTTATATCCATTCCATTAATTTCTATCTTTCCTTCGACAGGATCTATTAAACGAGGAATTAAATCAATTAAAGTAGTTTTTCCTGAACCTGTTTTACCTACAAAAGCTATAATTTCTGATTCATTTATCTTAAAACTAATATTTTTTAAAACTGATGCCACAGAATTATAGTATCGAAAGGAAACATTTTTAAATTCTAAAGTTTTTATTCTATCTAAATTTAAAACTTGATTTAAATTATTTTTAATAGAAGGTTCTATATTAAACAAAAATTCAATTTTTCTAACAGCAATTAAAGTTTTAGGCAACATCATAAATAATAATAAAAAACTCAAAATGGAACTTAAAATTTTGAAATTATAAGTAACAGTAATATATAAATCTCCAATAGAAAATTGACCATCTCTTATAAAACCCGAAGCTATAAAAATAGTTAAAATAATAGAACCATTTAATAATAAATAAAACAAAGGTTCGATAAAAATAATAGAAACAAATAATTTAATTATTAAATCTTTAAAACGAGAATTTATATTATGAAAATTTTTTTGTTCTTTATTCTCTTTATTTAAACTTCTTATCACTTTAGTTCCTGTTAAATCAGATCTAATTTTATAATTTAATTTTTCCAATTGAGCGTATTGCGACAAAGATAAAAAAAAATTTTTTTTAATGATTAAAATCAAAATAAAAATAAAACAAGGAGTAACAAATAAAATACCATAAGTTAAAGCAATGGAAAATTTTTGAATAATAAAAAAACAAGATACTATAACAATAGGAGTAAAAAAAGCTGTTTTATAAAAACTAACAATAAAATTAGTTATTTGATAAATATTATAAGTGATTCTATTTACAATAGCTGAAACACCTAAATTCTGTATTTCAGAAACAGAAAAAGTATTTATTTTCTTAAATAAATCATTACTTAAATCTTGAAATAATAATGATGATATTTTAAAAACAGAATAATTCATCAATAAATAACCTATAACAATGATAAAAATCATCAAAATAAAAAAAAGAATAATCCTAAAATATTCTGAATTATTACCTCCTTGTTGAATAATATGACGACCAATAATCCAAGGAATTGTTAATTCACCACAAAGAATTAATAAAAAAGAAAAAATATTTATCAAAAGAATCTTCTTATATTTAAAAATATATCTAAAAATTAATTTCATATTTTTTTTATAAAAACGCTTTCTTTTTTAAGATTGATTAATAAAATACTATAAAATTTCAATAATATTTCATTACTTCATCACTTTATTTTAACATTTTTTTTTCTTAGTAAAAAAGTTAATTAAATAAAAAATTTCTTTTTTTTGGAAAACAAAAAAGAAATTATTTTATTATAATTAACTTTTAAATTAAAAATTAAATTTAATAATATTTTTTTAAAAAGAATTGATATCTAAATTTTTAGAAATATTTTTTTTATCCTTTAAAGGAGCAACAGCAGCTTCAGTTGTAACAAAAAGAGATGCAATAGAAGCTGAATTTAAAATAGCTTGTTTAGTCACTTTAGTAGGATCAATAATTCCTTTTTTTAATAGATCAACATATTCTCCACTTTCAGCATCAAAACCAAAATTTTCTTTTTGTTGTAACTGTTCCTTAATAACAGAATCACCATCAAACCCAGCATTTTCAGCAATTTGATAAGTCGGAATCAATAAACTTTCTAAAACAACATTAATCCCTTTTTGAATATCAACATTTGGATTTTTTAAGTTATCTTTTAATTCTTTATAAATTTCTATTAAAGTCTTTCCGCCACCAACTAAAATACCTTCTGTAACAGCAGCTTGTGTCGCGTTTAAAGCATCTTCAATTCTTAATTTTTTTTCTTTTAATTCTGTTTCTGTAGCCGCTCCCACTTTGATAACAGCTATTCCGCCAGATAATTTAGCTAAACGAGATTTTAAATTATTTAATTCATAATCACTTTGGGTATTTTGGATATGATTTTCAATTTCTTTAATTCTTTTTGATAATTCTGAAGTTTTATCAGCTCCAATTAAAATTGTATTATCTTGTTTTACAACAGCTTTTCTTATTTTTCCTAAATCTTCGAATTTAACATCTTGCAATTGCATACTTAAATCTTTATCAATAAATTTAGATTTTGTTAAAATTGCAATATCTTTCATCAATTCTTTTTGATTGTCTCCGAAACCTGGAGCTTCTGTAATAGAAATATTCAAAGCTCCATGAAATTTATTTAAAGCTAAAATGTTAATAACATCATTATCAAAAGAATTAGCAATAATCAATAAAGGAACGGATTTATCCTTGACTTCCTCTAACAAACCACTAATTTCATTTATATTACTAATTTTATGATTGGTTATTAAAATAGATGCACCTTCTAATTCTGATGACATATTAGCAAAATTAGTAATAAAAACACTTGATAAGTATCCTTTATCATATTGCATTCCTTCTACTACTTCTAATTCTGTATCAAACCCTCTAGATTCTCCGATTGTAATAATTCCTTTTTTAGTAACCTTTTCCATAGCTGAAACTATAATTTGTCCTATTTCTTTATGACCTGAAGAAATAGTAGCAATATTAGCTATATCTTCCTGGGTTGAAATAGGTTTAGATTTTTCTAAAATCTTTTCTGCTACTCTTTTTGAAGCTTCTAATATTCCTTTTTTAACTAAAACAGATTTTGAACCAGAATTAACAGATTTAAAACCTTTATGAATCATACTTTGAGCTAAAACAATAGCAGTTGTGGTTCCATCACCAGCATTATCATTTGTTTTAGTTGCTGCTTCGCATAATAATTTAGCACCCATATTTTGAAAAACATTATCGATTTGAATTTCTTTAGCAATAGTAACTCCATCATTAACAATAGAAGGTAATCCATTTTCTTTTTCTAAAGCAACATTATTACCTTTCGGGCCTAAAGTGAGTTTAACAGTATCTGCTAAAATATCAACTCCTTTTAAAATTTCTTTTCTTGCATCTTTTCCAAAAAGAATAGTTTTGGCCATAATTATTTCTTCCTTTCTGATATTTATAATATTATGATTATTATATAATTTTTTATTTTATCAAACTAATAAAGCAATAATATCATCGTTTTTTACAATTAAATATTCTTCATTTTTAATTTTAACTTTTGTAAATGAATGATCTTGAAAAATAACTTCACTATTAATTTCGATTTCTTTAACTTTAGGACCACAACTTATAACAACTCCAATATTATCATTATCATTTTTATCATTTAATCCTAAGTAAATACCTTGATCAGTTTTGATTTCTTTTTTTTTATATTTTAAAACAATGTAATCATTTAATGGTTTAATCAATTAAATCAATCTTCCTTTCATTTTTTAAAAAAAATATATTTAAAAATAAAAAAATATAATAAAATTTTTTATTAATTTTGAAAATATATCCTTTTAATGATATTATTAAAAAATAAATACAGTTAAATTATACATAAATTTTATAAAAATATATTTGTTTATTTGTTAATGCGTATAAATAATGACTTATTTTTTATTTATGTAATTAACAGAATTACAATTTGTTAATTAGATTTTTTTAATTAAAACTTATTTTCGAAATAATTATTACTAAATGAGAAAATTATTTTCTAGTAACTTTAGTTTCAATAGCTTTAGCAGCTACTGATTCGGCTATTACTTTTGTTACTCTTTCATCAAAAATAGAAGGAATAATATTATTTTCATTTAATTGATCTTCTGGAATAATTGAAGATAAAGCATAAACAGCAGATAATTTCATTTCTTCTGTAATTTTAGTAGCTTTAGAATCTAAAGCTCCGCGAAAAATACCAGGAAAAACCAAAAGATTATTAATCTGATTAGGAAAATCTGATCTTCCTGTAGCAAATATTTTTACGTTTGATTTTTTAACTTCATCATATGAAATTTCAGGTATTGGATTAGCTAAGGCAAAAACAATAGAATTTGATCTCATTTGAGAAACCATTGAAGCATTTAAAATATTACCTCTGGATAATCCAATAAAAATATCTTTATCTTTGATTGCATCTGTTAAAGAACCAGTTTCATTATTTATATTTACATTTTTTTCCAAAGAAATTTTTCTTTGATATTCATTTAACCAAAGACAATCTTTTTGAATAATTCCTTGTTTATCAACTAAAATAATATTTTTTGGTTTTAAAGAAAGTAAAATTTTAGCTACAGATAAACCTGCTGCTCCAGCGCCCACAATAACTATTTCTACATCTGATATTTTCTTTTTAACAACTTTTAAAGCATTCAAAATACCCGCTGCTACAACAATAGATGTTCCATGTTGATCATCATGAAAAACAGGAATATTTAATTTTTCTTTTAATTTTTCTTCAATGTAAAAACAATCTGGTGCTTTAATATCTTCTAAATTGATTCCACCAAACATCAAAGAAATTTTAGAAACTATATTAATAAATTCTTCTGGTTCTTCAGAATCAATACAAATAGGAAAAGAATTAATATTAGCAAATTTTTTAAATAAACAAGATTTTCCTTCCATTACCGGAATAGAAGCTAAAGCACCAATATTACCTAACCCTAAAACAGCTGTTCCATTAGTAATAACAGCTACATTGTTTCCTTTAGTTGTATATTTATAAACATTTTCAGGATCTTCAACAATTTTATAACAAGGTTCTGCAACTCCTGGAGTATAAATCAAAGACAATTCATGTAAATTAGTAATATCCATTTTATTTTTAACTTCTAACTTACCTTTAAGTTCTTCATGAATTTTTAAAGATTCTTCTTTTGTATTCATAATAAATAATTTACTTAAAAACTTACTCCTAATTTAAATTTTATATAAAAAATCAAAAAATATTTAAATTTTTTATATCATCATTTTATTTTTAAAACTTCAAATGAAGATAAATTAATTTAATTTTTAAATTGAAAAATTATTAAGTTTTTATAAAAATTTTAAATATTCAATTTTTACTTTTTAATAAGCATTAAAAAATATTAAATAAAATAAGGATATATGAATATTTTTTAATAAATTTTTTAATAAATTTTAAAAAATAAAAAAAAAATGAAAATATTTTAATATTTAACACTACAATATTATTATATATCTATAAATATAAAATATAACTGTCAAACATGAATTTATAAAAAATAGTAATTTTTTTAAAATATATTTGTTTGAGTATTTTTTTTAAAAATCTAAATAAATTTAAATTAATAAAATGAAAGAATATTAATTATATAATATTCTTAGTTTTTATGTTTTTATATTATTAAAAAAAATCAATATTGTATCGTTGTACGCCATCTCATAAAAATAATAAAATAAAGTGAATAATTTTTTAATATAAATAACAAAATATATTTATAACATTTCAACCATAAATTAAATATTGAATATTCAAATAAAATATTATATTAATTAAAAAATCAATAAACATAAATAAAGATAAAACAAATAGATATATATAATATCAGAAAGTAAAATATTAAAAAAATGATATCTAAAGAATGCATTATTATTTTTCTTTATTTATTTTATTTTTTTATTTTATTGATCACATTACTTTATTTTCATATTACAAAAAAACAAATTAAAAAAAAAATTACAGAAACAGACGAAGAAATTAAAAAAAAAATATCAAAATCTAAATTAATTTCATCTCAATTAATTCAAGAAGTAGAGAAAAAAATTTCCTTATTAAAAAAAGAAAATGAAAAAGATTTAAATCAAAGAAGAAAAATAATAATTAATTTAGAAGAGCAAATGATTCATAAAGAAGAGCTATTAAATAAAAGAATTCAATATTTAGATGAAAAAGAAGAAATGTTGTATATTAAAGAAAATAAAATAAATACAAATAAAGAACACTTAAAAGAACTTAAAAATAAAATAGAAAAAATCATAATTCAACAACAAACAGAATTAGAAAAAATATCTAATTTGACAAAAAAAGAAGCTGAAAAAATTCTTTTTCTAAAAGCAAAACAAGAAATTCATAAAAAAATCATTGAATATGAAAAAATAAAAGAACAAGAATACAAATTTAAAATAAAAAATAAAGCAAAAGAATTATTAATTTCAACAATGCAAAAATTATCAAGAGAAGTCATTAGCGTTCATAACACCAGCATAATTTTTTTAGAACAAAATGAATTAAAAGGAAGAATCATCGGAAAAGAAGGGAGAAATATCAAATCTTTTGAAATAATAACAGGAGTTGATTTAATTATAGATGAAACTCCAAATACAGTTATTTTAAGTTGTTTCGATCCAATAAGAAGAGAAATTGCTAAAAGAACTTTAGAAAATTTAATTAACGACGGAAGAATAACACCTTCAAGTATCGAAAAAATTTTTCAAAAAAAATCTGAAGAAATTGATGATTTTATTCAAGAAACAGGTGAAAAAGCAGTTTTAGAAACTAAAATAGGAATAATAGATGAAGAATTAATAAAATTATTAGGAAAATTACAATTTAGAACAAGTTACGGACAAAATGTTTTAGAACATTCTTTAGAAGTAGCTTTTTTAGCAGGAAAATTGGCATCTGAAATTGGTGAAAACGAAATTATTGCTCGGAGAGCAGGACTTTTACATGATATAGGAAAAGCTTTAGATTATCAAATTGAAGGAAGTCATGTCAAAATTGGAGTTGATCTAGCGATCAAATATAAAGAACCTTTTGAAGTTATTGATGCTATCTCTTCTCATCATGAAGATGAAGAAGCCAAAACTTCCATAGCTGTTTTAGTTTCTATTGCTGACACAATTAGTTCAGCAAGACCAGGAGCACGTAGAGAATCAATAGAAAATTATATACAAAGAATAAATCAATTAGAAAATATTGCTAATAATATTCCAGGTGTAGAAAAATCTTATGTTATTCGTTCTGGAAGAGAAATAAGAGTTATTATAAAGACAGAAATAGTGGATGATTATAATACTTTTTTAATAGCAAAAAAAATAAAAAAACAAATTGAAGAAAATTTACATTATAATGGTATTATCAAAATTACCGTTATTAGAGAATTAAGAGTAATTGAATCAGCAGAAGTTAATAAAAATTCATAATTTTAAAATAAAATAAAAATAAAGAGAGATAAAAAATGAAAATACTTTTTATCGGAGATATTTGCGGAAAACAAGGAATCGATTATTTTATAGAAAAAATTAATTTTTTAAAAAAAAAATATCAATCTCATATTACTATTGTTAACGCTGAAAATGCTAATGATGGAGAATGTTTAAATTTCGATAATTATCAAAATTTAATTCTTTCTGGTGTAGATATGATAACAACTGGGAACCATTACTTAAATAAAAAAAATGTAGAAAACATAATTGGAATAGATAATATAATAAGACCTTTAAATTTAATTGATGAAAATATTGATAATTTTGGTTATAAAATAATAAAATATAAAAAAAAAAGGATTCTAATTATGAATGCTCTAGGAAAAGTTTTTATGAATAAAAAAGATAAATTAACTTGTCCTTTTAAAAAAATAGAAAATATTTTAAATATTTGTGATAAAAAATATGATTATTCTTTTTTAGATTTTCATGCTGAAGCTACTAGCGAAAAAATAGCTTTAGCTCATTATTTTGATGGAAAAATAGATGCTATTATCGGAACTCATACCCATGTTCAAACTAATGATGATACTATTTTGCCTAATAAAACTCTTTATATTTCTGATGCCGGAATGACTGGACCTTATGAAGGGGTAATCAGCAAAGATAAAGATATTGTTATACATAATTTTTTATATAAAAAAAAGAAAAAAAATAAAATATCTAAAGGAAAAAGACAATTAAATGGTGTTGTAGTTAATTTAGGAAATAATAAAAATATTAAAAAAATAAATTTTCGAGAATAATATTTTTTTAATAAATTAAAAAAATATTTATTTTGAATTATATGAAAAAAGTTATAGTTATCACCGGTCCTACATCATCTGGAAAAACTGATTTATCTATTGAATTAGCTAAATTATTTAAAGCAGAAATTATTAATGCTGATTCAGTTCAAATTTATAAAAAATTTGATATTGGATCGTCTAAAATAACATTAGAAGAAACACAAAATATAAAACACCATTTAATAAGTAAAATTAATCCTGAAGCATGTTATAATGTTTATAATTTTCAAAAAGATACAAGAAAATTAATTTCTAAAATTAAAGTTCCTTTTTTAGTTGGAGGAAGTGGATTATATATTAAAGCCGCTTTGTTTGATTACGAATTCGTAAAAGAAAAAAAAAATATAAAATCAAATAATTTAAATTTGTCACAAATGTTGAAAATAATAGAACAAAAAGATTCTAATTTAATTTTAGATAAAAGTAATCCTCATCGAATAATAAGAGCTTATCAACAAACATTTCAAAAAAAATTAAGATCACAAAAAAATGGCAAAAATAAACCATTATTTGATATTTTATTTCTTTATTTAGATATACCTAGAGATATTTTAAAAAAAAGAATTGTTGCTAGATTAGAAAAAATGATTCAAAAAGGTTTTATTCAAGAAGTAGAATATCTAGTTAAAAATCATCCTCAAGCAAATTTTAATATTATAGGTTATAAGGAAATAAAAGATTTTTTAGATAAAAAAAAAGATTTAATAGAAACTAAAAAAATAATTATTACAAAATCTATTCAATATGCAAAAAGACAAAAAACATGGTTCAAAAATCAAATACCATCTTTAAAATTAATTAACCCTTTAGAAAAAAATGCGAAAGAAGTTGCTAAAAACATTATAAAAAATTTTTTAAAAGAAGGAAATAAATAAATGATTAACACAAATGATTTTAAAACAGGTCAAACAATTAAATTAAATAACAATGTTTATCAAATTATAGAATTTTTACATGTCAAACCTGGAAAAGGAGCTGCTTTTGTAAGAAGCAAATTAAAAAATTTAGAAAATGGTTATATAATTGAACATGTTTTTAATGCAGGGATTAAAATTGAAAAAGCATTAGTTATTAAATTAAAATTACAATTTTCTTATGTTATCAATGATAGTTACTTTTTTTTAAATACTGAAGATTTTGAATTATTTGAAATACCAAAAAATAAATTAGACAATATCATAAAATACTTAAAAGAAAATATGTTGATAGAAGTTATTTTCGATGATAAAAAAAGAATATTGGGTGTTTCTTTAGATGATAAAATTTCTTTAAAAGTAACAAAAACAGATAATTTAACAACAACAAATACAAATCGCAAATCTACTTCTTATAAAGAAGCTACTTTAGAAACAGGTTTAGTTATAAAAGTTCCTCTTTTTATTAAAGAAGGAGAAAAAATCATAATTAATACAGAAACAGGTTTATACATTTCTCGAGATACTAATCTATAACCATATTAATAAAAATTTATTTAAAATTTAAATAAATAAAAAAAAAGATTAACTTTTGTTATAAAAGTTAATCTTTTTTATTATTAATCATTAAATTAATAATAGAAATTTTTATTCTATTATTTCAATAACTGTTCCTGTTCCAATAGTTTTACCACCTTCACGTACAGAAAAACTTGTTTCTTTTTCAATAGCAATAGGATGAATCAAAGTAATATCAAGTTCAACTGTATCACCTGGATTAACTATTTTATTTCCGTCTTTTAATTTAATAGATCCAGTTACATCTGCAGTTCTAATATAAAATTGAGGACGATAATCATCGGTAAAACCAGTTCTTCTACCGCCTTCTGAAGCTGTTAAAAAATAAATCTTAGCTACAAATTTACTATGGGGTTGTAGAGAACCAATTTTAGAAATAACTTGACCGCGTTGAATATCAGTATGACTGATACCGCGTAATAAAATACCAATACTATCTCCTGCCATTGCTCCATCTTTATCTAAATCTCTATGAAACATTTGTAACCCAATAACAACAGATTTTCTTTTTTCTTTAATTCCGACAATTTCTACTTCTTCTGAAATTTTTATTCTTCCTCTTTCAACACGACCAGTTGCTACCGCTCCTCTTCCTTTAACGTTAACAACTTGTTCGATAGGCATTAAAAAAGGTTTGTCTAAAGCACGAACAGGTTCATCTACATATGTATCTAGAACATCTAGCAATTGTCCTATACTTTCAAAATATTTTTGATCACCTTTCAATGCCATTAATGCAGAACCTCTAATAATTGGAATATTATCAGGATCTTTATATTTATATTTAGTTAAAATATCTCTTATTTCTGATTCTACTAATTCAAATATTTCTTCACTATCAACTTGATCACATTTATTTAAAAAAACTACTAATTGAGGAACACCTACTTGTTTAGCAAGTAAAATATGTTCTTGTGTTTGAGGCATTACACCGCTTTCAGCAGAAACAACTAAAATAGCAGCATCCATTTGCGCTGCTCCTGTAATCATATTTTTTATATAATCTGCATGTCCAGGGCAATCTATATGAGCATAGTGTCTTTTGGATGTTTCATATTCTACATGTGAAGTACTAATTGTAATTCCACGTTTTTTTTCTTCAGGAGCTTTATTAATTTGTTCATAATCCAATTTTTTTGCTAACCCTTGTTTAGATAAATAAGAAGTAATTGCAGCAGTTAAAGTTGTTTTTCCATGATCAACATGACCTATAGTACCAACATTTATATGTGTTTTATTTCTTAAAAATATTTCAGCCATTTTTATAATATTTCCTTTTTCTATATTTTTTTTATATTTCACTCTAATATTTTATATTATTAACTACGTTCTTTAATAATATTATCAGCAATGTTTTTAGGTGTCTTTGCATATTTAGCAAAATGCATATCAAAACTAGCTCTTCCTTGTGAATTAGAACGCAAATTAGTAGCATATCCAAACATTTCAGATAAAGGAACTAGACTTTTAATAACTATTGCATTACCACGGTTTTCTTGTGTTTCTAATTTACCTCTTCTAGAAACTAAATCACTAATAACGTTACCAACATAATCATTTGGTGTTACTACTTCAACATTCATAATTGGTTCTAAAAGAATTAATCCGCCATTATGTTTAGTTTCTTTAAGAGCAATAGAAGAAGCAATTTTAAAAGCAATTTCTGATGAATCCACATCATGATAAGAACCATCAAATAAAGTAGCCTTAACATCTATAAAAGGATAACCAGCTATGATACCACTATTTAAAGATTCTTCAAGTCCTTTTTTAACAGCTGGAATATATTCTTTGGGAATAGTTCCGCCAACAATTTTATTAACAAATTCAAAACCCTTACCCTCGTTAGGCTCAAAACGAATACAAACATGACCATATTGACCCCTTCCACCAGATTGACGTATGAATTTTCCTTCTGTTTCAGTGGTTTTAGTTAAAGTTTCTCGATAAGCAACTTGAGGTTTCGAAACATTTGCTTGAATTTGAAATTCTCTCCTCAAACGATCAATAATAATTTCTAAATGTAACTCACCCATTCCAGCAATTATTGTTTGACCAGTTTCATGATTGATAGAAACTTTAAAAGTAGGATCTTCTTCAGCTAATTTAGATAAGGCAACAGCTATTTTTTCTTGATCATTCTTAGTTTTAGGTTCAACTGCTATTTTAATAACTGGTTCAGGAAAATTCATAGATTTTAAAACAATAAAATCATTTTCTGAAGTTAAAGTATCACCAGTAGTAGTATTTTTCAATCCTACAACAGCAATAATATCTCCCGCATTAGCTATTTGAATTTCTTCTCTAGTATTAGCGTGCATTTGTAATAAACGAGCTACTCGTTCTTTAATATTTTTAGAACTATTTTTAATATAAGTTCCTGTTTTTAAAAATCCAGAATAAATTCTCAAAAAAGTCAAACGACCTACAAAAGGATCAGTCATAATCTTAAATGCTAAAGCAGTAAAAGGTTCATCGTTTAAAGGTTTTCTGATTAATTCTTTTTCATTAATATCTAAACCTACAATAGGGGGAACATCAATTGGAGAAGGAAGGAAATCAATCATAGCATCTAAAATCTTTAAAACTCCTTTATTCTTAAAAGAAGAACCACATAATACAGGAAAGAAAGCAACATCTAAAGTAGCTTTTCGAATAATTTTTTTTAAAAAATCTGCACTAATTTCTTTATTTTCAAAAAAAAGATTCATTAAATCGTCATCAAATTCAGATAAAGTTTCAATTAGTTCTTGTCTTTTGGTTAAAACTATTGGCAATAAATCCTTAGGAATTTCAATAAAAGTGCCATTTTCTGAAAAAGAATCATTTTCATATTGAAAAGCTTTCATTTCTAATAAATCAATAATTCCTATAAAATTACTTTCTTTACCTATAGGCCATTGAATAGCAGCTGTTTTTATTCCTAATTTTTGTTTTAAAGTATCTATAGCATAAGCAAAATCAGCACCTATTTTATCCATTTTATTTACAAATACAATTCTAGGAACTTTATATTCTGTAGCTTGACGCCAAACAGTTTCTGTTTGGGGTTCTACGCCTGCTTGTGCATCGATAATAGCTATGGCTCCATCTAAAACCCTTAAAGAACGAGAAACTTCAACTGTGAAATCTACATGACCTGGAGTATCTATAATTTGAATTTTATTATCTTTCCAAAAAACAGTAGTAGCAGCAGAAGTGATAGTTATACCTCTTTCTTGTTCTTGTTCCATCCAATCCATTTGAGATTTTCCATCATGAGTTTCACCTATTTTATGTATTTTTCCAGCATGAAACAAAATTCGTTCTGTTGTAGTTGTTTTACCAGCATCAATATGAGCCATAATGCCAATATTACGTAATTTTTCAATCTTAAATTGATTTTTCATAGTTAAAAAATCTCTTAACTTTCCTTAATGTTGTCTTATATATCTTGAAGATAATAAAAATTACCAACGATAATGCGCAAAAGGTTTATTGGCCTCTGACATACGGTGAGTATCTTCTTTCTTTTTTACTGAATTCCCTATTCCTACAGAAGCATCCATAATCTCTTTTGATAATTTTTCTTCCATTGTTTTTTCGTTTCTTTTTTGAGCACTTAAAATTAACCATCTTATTCCTAAAGATTGACGTCTTTCAGGACGAACTTCCGAAGGAACTTGATAATTCTGACTTCCGATAGTACGTGTTCTTACTTCTAAAATTGGCATAACATTATTCAAAGCTTCATTTAAAACATCTATCGGTTCTTTTTGTGTTATTTTTTTAATTCTTTCCATAGAGCCATATAAAATAGATTTTGCTACTCCTTTTTTTCCATTTTTCATAATAGTATTTATAATTTTAGTAACTAACTTTGAATTATAAACAGGATCAGGTGATATATTTCTTTTATAAACACTTTTTTTACGTGACATAAAAATCTTTTTTCTTTCTAAAAATTTAGATTAAAATATTATTTTTTATTAATAATTCTTTTCGAACCGTATTTAGAACGACCTTGTTTTCTATTAGAAACTCCTGTTGCATCTAAAGCACCTCTAACTATATGATATCGAACACCAGGTAAATCTTTAACTCTACCGCCACGGACTAAAACAACACTATGCTCTTGTAAAGAATGTCCTATTCCAGGAATATAAGCAGTAATTTCAGTTTTATTACTTAAACGCACTCTAGCAAATTTTCTTAAAGCTGAATTAGGTTTTTTTGGAGTCATTGTCGATACTTTAATACAAACTCCTGATTTTTGAGGAGAATTAGATTTATTAATTTTTTTTTTTAAATTATTGAAACTATATTTTAAAGCTGGTGATTTATTTTTAGAAATCTTATCAATTCTTCTGTGTTTTATTAACTGCGAAATAGTAGGCATTTTTAAAACTCCTTTTTTAGATATAAAAATTTTTATATATTTTATTATATTTCAATAATATAAAATATTTCATATTTCTAGAATGCATTTTTTAAAAAAACATAAATTATATACCTAATACAATATATACAATTATACTTTTTTTTTAAGAAAAAAACAATATATTTTCTTAATTTATAAAAATCAATTTAATAAATAAAAATAAAATATTTTTTATTTAAATTTATTTATCCTCTTTTTTTAAAGGATAATTGAATTCTTTAGAATTTAAAATTCCTGTTCCTGCTGGTATCAAACCACCTACAATAACATTTTCTTTTAAACCATATAAATAATCTGTTTGACCTTTAATAGCCGCATCGATTAAAATTTTAGTAGTTTCTTGAAAAGAAGCAGCAGAAAGAAAAGAATCACTCCTTAAAGAAGAACGAGTAATTCCTAATAAAATAGGTCTTCCTACAGCCATTTTTTTATTTTGTTCTATCATTTGTAAATTAACTTTTTTAAATTCTTTAATAGAAACTTCGGTACCTGGCAAAAAAGAAGTATCTCCTTCATAAATAATTAAAAGTTGTTTAAACATTTGAGAAATAATAATTTCAATGTGTTTATCACTAATCGAAACACTTTGTGATTGATATACTTTTTGAACTTCTTCTAAAATATATTTTTGTGTTTCTTGAACATCAGTAATTCTTAACAATTCTCTTAAATCAATAGAACCTGTTGTCAGTTGTTGACCTATATATACTTTTTCATTTTCTTTAACTAAAATTTCTGCATTAAAAGAAATACTATAAATATGTATTTTTGTTGGATCATAATCAGGAATAATAACAATTTTAGGAGAATAAGAATTTATATCTTGTATTTCTTTTACAATACCGTCATATTCATTAATAATTGCTTTACCTTTTGGCTTTCTAGCTTCAAATAATTCTTGAATTCTAGGTAAACCTTGAGTAATATCCGAAACTGATAAAACACCACCAGTATGAAAAGTTCTCATTGTTAATTGTGTTCCAGGTTCTCCTATTGATTGAGCAGCTATAACACCTACCGCTTCTCCAATTTCCACTTTTTTATTATTAGCTAAATTTAAACCATAACATTTTTTACAAATACCAAATTCTGTATTACAATGTAAAATACTTCTAATTTTAACTTGTTTAATGCCTAAAGAAACAATTTTATCTATAATCGATTGAGAAAGAAGTTCATTTTTTTTAACAATAATTTCTTTTTTTTCTGGATGAAAAATATCTTCAGAACTATAACGACTAAAAATACGTTGTGATAAAGAAATTATTTCTTTTCCATCTCTTTCGATAGCTTTTATATAAACACCTTTATCGCTGTTACAATCTTCTTGGGTAATAATTTTATCTTGTGCAACATCAATTAATCTACGAGTTAAATAACCAGATTCAGCTGTTTTTAAAGCGGTATCTGTAGATACCTTACGTGCTCCATGAGTAGAAATAAAAAACTCAGAAACAGTTAAACCTTCTTTAAAAGAACTTTTTACAGGAATTTCTAAAATTTCTCCTTTAGGACTATTCATTAATCCTCTCATTCCAGATAATTGAGAAAAATTAGAAGTATTTCCTCTTGCGCCACTATCGCTAATCATGAATAAATTATTGTCTTTATGAAATTCTGTCATTAAACCCTCTTGAATTTTTTCTCTAACATTTTTCCATTCTTGAATAACTAAACTTTTTTTTTCAGAAACTGTTAAAAAACCAGTATCATAAAAATTTTCTATTTTGATTATTTTATCTTCTGTTTCTTTTAATAATTCATCTTTTTTAGAATAAATATTAATATCACTATGAGAAATAGTTATTCCAGCAATAGTTGAATATTTAAAACCTAAATCTTTAATGTTATCTAACATTTTCGATGTTTCAGTAATATTACTTTTTTTAAAAACACGATCGATAATCATTGATAGAAATCTTTTTTTAAATGGTTCAATATATAAAGATTCAGATAAATATTTTTTTGGGTCTTGACCTTTAGAAATAAAATAATGATCTGGAACTTTGTTTTCCAAATTTGATATAGTTGGTTCTTGAATATAAGGGAAATCTGAAGGCAAAATATTATTAAAAATCAATTTACCCAAAGTAGTTACTAAATATTTATCTTTTTGTTCTGAAGTAAAATAAGAATTAATATTATTTGTTTTAACCAAAATTTTAGTATGAAGATGAATTTCTTTATTATAAAAAGATAATTCTGCTTCTTTTAAATCAAAAAAAATCTTTCCCTCATTTCGATGTTTATACTTATGTTCTTTTGTTCTAGAAACATAATCAAAACCTTCTAATAAACGATCTTTTTTTTCTTCAATAGTTAAATAATAATTACCTAAAACCATATCTTGAGAAGGAAATAAAACAGGATTTCCATTTTTTGGATCTAAAATATTATTAGAAATTAACATCAACAAACGAGCTTCTGCTTGAGCTTCTAAAGAAAGTGGTAAGTAAACAGCCATTTGATCTCCATCAAAATCGGCATTAAAAGCTGGTGTTACTAATGGATGTAATTTAATTGCCTTTCCGTCAATTAATTTAGGTTCAAAAGCTTGAATTCCTAAACGATGTAAAGTAGGAGCTCTATTTAATAAAACAGGATGTTCTTTTACTACTTCTTCTAAAATATTAAAAACATATTCATCCATTTTATCGTATAAAGAAGTAGCATTTTTTTTATCTATTCCTTTTTTTTCTTGTAATTTATTTAAAATAAAAGGTTTAAATAAAATAACAGCCATAATTCTTGGTAATCCACATTGGTGAATTTTTAATTCTGGCCCGACAATAATAACAGATCTTCCAGAATAATCAACTCTTTTTCCTAAAAGGTTTTGACGAAAACGTCCTTGTTTTCCTCTTAACATTTCTGATAAAGATTTTAATACTTTACTTTTTTCAATATTAAAATTTGTTTTTTTATTCATTTTAACATTATCAAATAAAACATCTACTGATTCTTGTAACATTCTTTTTTCGTTTTTAATAATTAATCTAGGAGCTTTTTGTTTTATTTGTTTTTTTAAACGGTTATTACGATTTAAAATTCTTCTATATAAATCGTTTATATCTGTAGTAGCAAAACGCCCTCCATCTAAAGGAACGATAGGTCGTAAATCAGCAGGTAAAACAGGAAGAACATCTAATACCATCCATTCAGGTTTATTATCAGATTGATTAAAAGATATTAAAATTTCTAATCTCTTTATTACATTATCTCTTTTTTGTTTAGAAATATGTTTTAAAATTTTTCTTAATTCTAAAATTTTAGCATCTAAATCTATTTGTTCTAATAATTTTTTAATAGCTTCTGCACCTGTTAAAGCTTCAAAAGTATCCCCGTATTCGTCTAAATAATTTCCATATTCCATTTCTGAAATTATTTGTTTTTTTTCTAATTTAGTTGAACCTGGAGAAATAACAATATAAGAAGCATAATAAACTATTTCTAATAATTCTTTTGTTTTAATCCCTAAAAGAACAGATAATCTACTTGGAGAACTATTTAAATACCAAGTATGCACTACAGGTGAAGCAAGTTCAATATGACCCATTCTTTCACGACGTACTTTTTGTTCTGTTATTTCCACACCACATTTAGGACAAATTTCAAATAGCTTTAATGTTTGTTTTTTTACACAAGAACAAGTTAAATCTTTAGAAGGACCGAAAATTCTAGGACAAAAAAGACCTCCAAATTCTGGTTTAGCAGTGCGATAATTAATTGTTTCATAATTAACAATTTCTCCATAAGACCATTGTCTTATCTCGTGTGGAGAAGCTAAACGAATTTTAAAATATTCATATTCTCTACTGCCGTATTTTTTATCAGAAAAAAACATTTTTGAAGGTGATTTAGCAAAAAAAGTATCTTCTTGAATATTTTTTTTGTCTTTTTTATCTTCTTTAGATTCATAATTATATAAATAAAAAAGATTTTCAATAGATTTATAATAAATAGGATTTTTATTTTCAAATAAATGAAATAAAAAATCTAAATCTGTTTCTAAAAGAACACGACAATTAATAATTTTATTTTCTAATAAAATTGGAATTGTATTTGGTTCTAAATCAAGATTTTCTAAACTTTCCGGTAAATAATATTTTTTTAAAATAGGAATTATTTCTAAAAAACAATCTTCATTTAATAAAGATTTTAATTCTTTTAAATTATAAGAATTAAAATCTTTTAAAAAATTAATTTCTATTGAATGCAAAGATTTTAAAGTTGAATCAGAAATAAGTAAATCTTCAATTTTAATATTTAAATTCATAATTATAAATATTTTCTACTCCTTGTTATTTTCAACCAAAGAATGGTAAACTTTATTTTCTTTAGTACTATCCTTTATCAATTCCACATGTAAACCTAAAGATTGTAATTCTTTTGAAAATACTCTAAAACTTTCAGGAATAGAAGGTTTAGGTAAAGTTAATCCATTAACTATAGCACTATAAGTTTTATTACGTCCTATCATATCATCACTTTTAACAGTTAAAAATTCTTGCAAAGTATGAGCTGCCCCGTAACCATACAAACTCCATACTTCCATTTCACCAGTTCTTTGTCCGCCTGGACCACTACTACCTTGTCCTCGAGTAGCTTGATTAGTTATTAAAGTATAAGGACCAACGTTTCTTGCATGTAATTTATCATCAACCATATGTGATAGTTTTATCATATATAACGTTCCTACAGAAATAGGATTATCATAAGGCTCTCCTGTTCTTCCATCATATAAAATCATTTTTCCATCTAATGATAAATTAGCTTCTTTCATAATATTTTCTAAATCTTCATTATTAACACCATCAAAAACAGGAGTAGCTACTTTGATACCTAATTTTTTAGCTGCAAAACCTAAATGCATTTCTAAAATTTGACCTATATTCATCCTACTTGGAACTCCTAAAGGATTTAGCATAATATCAATAGTTGTTCCATCAGACATATAAGGAAGATCTTCTTTTGGTAAAATACGAGAAACAACACCTTTATTTCCGTGTCGACCTGCTATTTTATCACCTTGTTTTATTTTTCTTTTTTTAGCAATATATACTCTAATTACTTCATTTACACCTGGAATAGATAAAGTATCACCTTTAGCAATAGATAAATGTTCTACACTTTGAACAATTCCTGCTTCACCAAAAGGAACTCTTAAAGAAGCATCTTTATAATCACGTACTTTTTCGCCAATAATAGTATGAATTAATTTTTCATAAGGGGATAATTCGAAAACTACTTGTGGAATAATTTTTCCTACCAAGATATCTCCTTCTTTGACTTCAGAACCTGGAATAATAATTCCATTTGCATCTAAATTGCTGATTGCCTCTTTGCTTACATTAGGAATTTCGCGAGTAATAATTTCTTTTCCGACTCCTTTTTTTAATTCTCTTGCAAAAATTTCATATTTATTTATATGTATCGATGTATAAACATCATCATGAACTAAACTTTCAGACATAATAATAGCATCTTCATAATTATAACCTTCCCAAGTCATAAAAGCTACAGTTATGTTTTTACCTAAAGCTAATTCTCCTTTATTAGTAGCTGGACCATCAGCTATGATATCGCCTTTTTTAACATATTCATTTTTTTTAACAATAGGTTTGTGCAATATAAAAGTATTTTGATTTGATTTTTCAAAAGTAGTTAATAAATATTCTTTTTTTTGTTTATCATGTTGAATAACAATTTTTTGAGAATCTACATAAGTCACATAGCCATCTTCTTCAGATAAAACCAAACAACCAGAATCTTTAACTACTCTGTGTTCGATACCAGTACCCACAATAGGCGATTCTGTTATTAATAAAGGTAAAGCTTGACGTTGCATATTTGTTCCCATTAAAGCTCTTGAAGCATCATTATGTTCTAAAAAAGGAATAGTTGAAGTTGCTACAGAAACTATTTGTTTAGGAGAAACATCAATATAAGAAACTTCTTCTACATTAAAAATACCTGTTTCTCCATTTTTTCTAGCTATAACTTTATTTGTTTTAAAAGTATTATCTTCATTTAAAGAAGTATCAGCAGAAACAATAACTTTATTTTCTTCTTGGATAGAAGTCAAATATTCAAATTCACTAGAAACCTTAGAAATTCCATTAGAATGAATAACTTTTAAAAAAGGTGTTTTGATAAATCCGTATTCATCTACTTGAGCATAAGTTGATAAAGAAGAAATTAAACCAATAGAAGGACCTTCAGGAGTTTCAATAGAACATAATCTTCCATAATAAGAATTATGAACATCCCTAACTTCAACACCAGCTCGATCACGATCTATTCCTCCTGCTCCTAAAGCAGAAATTCTTCTTTTTTGAGTTAATTCTGCTAAGGGGTTTATTTGATCCATAAAATGAGATAAACGTGAACTTCCAAAAAAAGTCTTAATAACTATCGCCAAAGAAGAAAAGTTAACTAATCCTCCAGGAGTAATAGAATCAAATTTACTAATAGACATTCTGTCTTTAATATTTTTTTCAGATCTAGTTAAACCAATTCGAAATTGATTTTTGAGTAATTCCCCGACTAGTCTTAATCTTCTATTACCTAAATAATCTATATCATCTATTTGTCCTATTCCATCATAAAGATTTAAATAATAACTAATACTAGCTATAATATCTGACAAAAAAATATTTGTTCTTTTTTCTGATTGATTATTGCCAATAATTTTCATAAAAGTTTTATTATTATCATCATCTAATACATAAATATGTAAAATTTCGTTTAAAACACTTTTTTTCTTGTTATTAAATTTATTTTCAAAAAAATTATCACTTTCTAAAAAAAAATTAATCACTTCTTCTTCTAAATTATCTTTATTATATTCCAATAAATTGATAACTTGAGAATCCACTAAAGTATCAGCATGTACTAAAATCTCACCTGTTAAAATATGAAAAATATGTTTTTTTATATAAAAATTTGAATTTTGACGAGATTTTTTATATACAAAATTAGAAATATTTTTCTTAAATTCATTTTCTAAATTTATTTCTGAACTTACTAATTCTCTAGTAAAATGTTTTCTTTTATTTTTTAATTCTTCGATAACATCTTTATTCAAAAAAGTATCTTTAGGAAATAAAATTTCATTTGTTTTAATATCTTTTAAATCATCAGCTAAATAAGTGTTTTTTACTCTTTTCAAAACATCTAATTTTTTATTTAATTTATATCTACCAACAGATGATAAATCATATTTTTTACGATCAAACAATCTTGTTCTTATAAATTCACGAGCAGAATTAACAGAAACTTTTTCACCTTGATTTAATTTAGAATAAAGTTCAACAAGCGCTTCTTCAATATTAGAATCATCATCTTTATTAAAACTTAATTCTAAAAGCTTATTTTTTCCAAATACATTTTCGATTTCTTCTTGAGAATTAAATCCTAAAACATGAATAAATTTAGTTAAAGGAATTTTTTTAGAACGATCTAATTTAGCATATAAAACATCTTTATTACTTTGTTCATATTCAATCCAAGCTCCTCTAGTAGGGATAATTTGAACTTCATAACGAATTTTATTTGATTTGGTATCGAATTTTTCAGTAAAATAAGTACCAGAAGAACGAATAATTTGAGATATAATTACTCTTTCGGTTCCGTTAATTATAAAAGTTCCAGAAGGAGTCATTAAAGGCAATTCCAACATTAAAACAGAATTTTTTTTAACTTCTTTGGTAATTGCGTTTTCTAATCTTACATTAACAAATAATTCTGCAGAATAACTAAAATCCATTTTTTTAGATTCTTTAGGACTTAATTTAGGTTTTTTTAAATAAAAATCATCAAAATATAATTTTAAACTACCATTGTAACTTTTTATAGGCGAAATATCAGCTAAAGCTTCTTTTATCCCTTTTGTCAAAAATAATTCAAAAGAATCCATTTGTGTTTTAATTAAATTCGGTAAAGGAAAATCATAATTCATTTTAGAATAATTACGACGTTCTACTATGCCATATTTAGCATTATAATATTTTTTCATATTTTTTTTTAAACTCCAAATTACCTATAATTTATTCATCTTAAAAATAAAAATTTGAATAAAAAAATTTTATAAATAAATAAAAAACCTAAGTAATAATTTATCTTAGGTTTTTTAAAATTATTTAAATTTAAAATTAATTATTTTAATTCAATAGTAGCTCCTAATTTTTCTAACTTGTTTTTTATACTTTCGGCTTCTATTTTATCAATATCTTCTTTAATAACAGCATTAGGTGTTTCTGTTAAAGTTTTAGCATCTTTCAAACCTAGACTAGTTATATCACGAATTTCTTTAATAACTGGAATTTTATTAGAACTATTACCAAAAGTTTTCATGATAACTGTAAATTTAGTTTTTTCTACCTGTTCATTAGCATTATTTTCATTCTGATTATTAGCAGTCATAATTGTGTTTGAAAGTTCAATATTAAACGTTTCTTTTATACCATCTACTAGCTCTTTAATTTCTAACAAAGACATTTTTTTTAAATTTTCTATAAAAGTTTCTTTATCTAATTTAGACATTGTTTTCACTCTCTTTACTTAACTATAATAAATTTAAAAATATAATTAAAAATAATTATTTTTTCTGTTCTTGTAAAATATTTAAACTCATAACTAATTCTCTTAATGGCGACATCATAGTTGAATATAAAATCGCTAATAAATGTTCCCTAGAAAACAGAAGAGACAATTCATTAATTGTATCTTTAGAACATTCTCTATTTTCAATCAAACCCATCACAACTTTTACAAAAGTATTCTTTTTAGCAAAATTCGATAAAACTCTAATAGGTTGAATAGGATCATTTTGAGAACTTAATAATAAAGCTTTAGAACTTTTAAATAAATCAGCTAATTGTTCATGTTCAATAATTCGAAAAGCTCTTCTAAATATGTTGTTGGAACATATTTTAACTATACTATTAATTTTTTTTAATTCCACACGTAAATCTGTTAAATCAATTACTTTTGAACCTTGATATTCAAATATAATAACAGTTTCAGATTCTTTAATATTTTGAACTAATAAATCTACTTCTTTTTTTTTTTTATCAATAACAACTTGATTTGCCATAAATCAAAATCCTTTCTTTATTACGAAGATAATTTTATATTAGTAAATATTATTTCATAGTAAATTAAGTATATTAAACCACCGAACCCATTTTTATTGATGAAAAATCAACCTTAACACCTGGCGACATAGTTGTAGAAAGAGTCATAGATTTAATAAAATCTCCTTTTACTGTTTTAGGTTTAACAGAAATTAAATGTTCATATAAAAATTTTAAATTATTTGATAAATAATCTTTTTGAAAAGAAATTTTTCCTAAAATAATATGCAAATTAGAATTTTTATCTAATTTATATTCTATTCTTCCTTTTTTAACATCTTTAACTATTTGAGAAATATTATTGGTTACAGTTCCTAACTTAGGATTAGGCATTAATCCTTTAGGACCTAAAATACGACCTAATTTGGCAACTAAAGGCATCATATCAGGAGTAGATATTAAAACATCAAAATCTACCCAATTTTGAGAAATACGTTCTATTAAATCTTCTTCTCCAACATAATCTGCATTTGCATCTTTAGCTTCTTTAAATTTCATCCCTTTTGCTAAAACAGCAACTTTTAAAATTTTACCTGTTCCATGCGGTAAAATTAAAGAACCTCTTAAATTTTGCTCTACTTTCTTAGGATCTAATTTAAGAGATAAATCACATTCTACAGTAGCATCAAAATTTGCTATTTTAGTTTTTTTTATTAATTCTATCGCTTCTGTAAATGAATACATTTTATTCAAATCTATCAATTTAATAGCTTCTAAATATTTTTTACTTCTTTTCATAATTCTAAATATCTAACTATAAATTATTTATTCTCTCTATAAAATTCGAAAAAAAATTTTTTGTAAAATAAAAACAACAAAAAATCAATCAACTATTTCTATTCCCATACTTAATGCAGTTCCTTTGATTATTTTACAAGCATTTTTTAAATCATAAGAATTTAAATTAGAAGATTTCATTTGTGCTATTTCCTCTATTTGTTTATTATTAAGATAAGCTGCTTTTTCTTTTTTAGAATGAGATGAACCTTTTTGAATATTAGCTGCTTTTTTTAAAAGATCACTAGATGGTGGTGTTTTAGTAATAAAAGTAAAACTTCTATCATCGTAAACAGAAATAACAACAGGAATAATAAAACCAATTTTATCTTTAGTAATATCATTAAATTGAGAACAAAATAGAGGAATATTAACTTGAGCTTGCCCTAAAATTGGTCCCACTGGAGGAGCTGGATTAGCCTTACCTGCGGCAATTTGTAATTTAATAGTTTTTACAATCTTTTTAGCCATTATAACAACTTTAAAACCTCTTTTGATAAATTGATTATTTTTTTATGTAAACAAATAAAAAATATTGAAAAAATTCGCAAAATAAAATAAAAATAAATCTTTCAAATTATATCATATTTATTTATTTAAAAAACACTAATTTTATAAAAAATTATTTAGTCTCCTTAAAAGAAGAAAAAGGAATTTCAATAGGAGTATTGCGACCAAATAAATCGATTTCTACTATTAATATATTTTTACTATGATCTACAAAAGTAACAATACCTTGTTTTCCTAAAAAAGAACCTTGTGTAATCTCAACTTTTTTTTTCATTAAATGATTATAATTAGGTTTTTTGATGATTCCTATTTGAATTAAAATGGGTCTTATCTCATTTTCTCTTAAAGGAACGGGTTTGGCATTACTGCCTTTAGAAGAACCTAAAAAACCAGTAACTTTAGGCAAATTACGAACCACAAACCAAGAATAATCAGTAACAATCATTTTTACAAAAACATAACCAGAAAACATTTTTCTTTCTTTTTCTTGCTTAGTTCCATCAGATTTAATTTTAAAGTATTTCTCTTTAGGTAAAATAACTTCAAAAATCAATTTGGAAATTTTAGAACTACTATTCATAAGTTTTAATAAATCTTCTTTTACAGAACTTTCATAACCTGAATAAGTTTGAATAATATACCATTCTGCTTGTTCATGCGAAATTTGATCTGATTTTAATAATTGTTCTTCTGAATTATTTTTATTTTCTACTATTTTTTTTTCTTTTTTTTTCATGGAATACCTTAAAAAATATTTATTTTTTGGATTGAAAAGGATCTAAAAAGTATTTATAAAATTCTTTAAAAGAAATAATCAAACAAATTAAAATAAAAGTAAAAATAATAACTTCAATACATTTAAATAAAACTTTTTTAAATGAAGGCCATGTAATCAAAAAAAAATCTTTTGTTATTATTTTTATAAAAGGAATAAAACTGATAACCAAAATGATAAAAGAAAATAAAAACCCTATAATAGATAACCAATAAAACAAATGTTGACCTTCTTTTTTATATTCTGACAAAAAAGAACTAAAAATACCCATAAATAACATGGAAAAAATAAGAAAAAAAATATTTCTTAAACGGTACTCTTGCTGGATAATTTCTAATAAAGGAATAATATTATTTTTTTCTGAATTATTTTTTAATACCACAAAAAAATTCCTCTTCTTTTATATTTTATATTGATTCTTCGTGTAAAACATGCTTTTTACATTGAGAACAATATTTTTTCAAACTTAATCGATTACTTCTGTTAATTTGTTTAATATGATAATTACGACTTAAACATATATCACAAATCAAAATATTTTTTTTCATTATCAATAATGAACCAACTTCTTCTTTTCTTCTTAAGAAATAAAAAAAATTATAATCTTTATCATAAAAATAAACCACTTTATTTATTTTATCATAAACTTTAAAATATATAAAATTTAATATTTAATTTGAGATATATACATTACCAAAGCTGCAACTACACTTACATTTAAAGAATTAATTTTTCCTTTCATCGGAATTTTAATCAAAAAATCACAATTTTTTTTTAATAAAAAACGAATTCCTAAACCTTCATTTCCTAAAACAATTGCAAAAGAACGATTATTGTATTCTATTTCATCAAAAGAAAGATTAGCTTTTGAATCTGTTCCAATAATTAAAATATTATTTTTTTTTAATTCTATAATTGTTTGATATAAATCATCTACTAAAAAAACATTAACATATTCTAAAGCTCCACTAGCAGATTTTGCCACTGCTCCTGTTAAAAAAACTTGATTTTTTTTGGATATAATGACACCATCAAAATCAGTTGTCTCCATAGTTCTTAAAATAGCTCCTAAATTATGAGGATCATGAATTGAATCTAAAATTAAAAATTTTTTTAATTTATCTAATTTTAAAAAAGAATATAGATTACTATATTCATAATCTTGAACTTTCGCTACCACTCCTTGATGTTCTTTATTTTGAACTTTTTCATTCAAATTATGTTTATCTGTTAATTGATATTTAATTTTATTTTGAGATAAAAATTTTAAAAAAAACTTATCTTTCATTTTTTTATTTACATATATTTCATAGATTTGTCTTTTGTTTTTAACTACTTCTTTTATAACATTTTTTCCATAAACTATCATTTTATAAATCTTTCTTATTTAAAAACTATTATCAATTAATGAAAAAAGACAAAATATTAAAAAATATTAAAATATAAAAATAAAAATTTATTTGTATTATAAAAATCTGAAAGAAATAATAAATCCTAAAAACATAGTAATAGATAATATAATTTTTCTTTTATTAAAAGGAAAACAATTAATAATAAAAAGAAAAAAGAAAACAATAGAACAAAATAAAGTTAAATAATAAGAAATACTTTGTATATCATTAAATCCAAAAAATAATAATAATAAAGAATAAAAAAAAACAATTAAAAAAGGATACAAAAAAACTTTTTTCCAGATACTTTTAAAAAAATTCTTATTTATTTGTTTATTATTATTTTCCAAAGATAAAAAAAAGGAAGGTATACCAATAAAAAAAGTATCAAATAAATTAAATTGTAAGGGTTTTAAGGGGAAAGGAAAAAAAACATTTTTTTCTTTTAAAAAATAAAATAAATTAAAAAATATATTAACAATCGCTAATAAAAAAAACAAAATATTTTTTACTAAAAATAAAACAGAAATTTTTTGTAAATTATTAATAACTCTTCTTCCTTCAGAAAAAACTTTAGTTAAAGAACTAAAACGAGAATCTATCAAAACTAAATTAGCAACATTTCTTGAAGATTCATTGCCTGATGCCATTGCTATAGAAATATCTGCTTCTTTAAAAGCTAAAATATCGTTTACTCCATCTCCGATCATTCCGATTCTGTGATTATTTTTTTTTAAAATTTGGATAATATTTTTTTTTTGTTCTGGTGTAGCTCTTCCAAAAACATTATATTTAAAAGATATTTTTTCTAATTCTTTTTCATCTAAATTCATTAAATTAATTGCTTGATCTTTTTTATTAATAATATTAAGTTTTTTAGCGATATGAAAGATTGTTTCTGGATTATCTCCTGAAATAATTTTGATTTTAATACCGTTTTTAACAAAATAATTAATTGTTTCTAAAGCGTCATCTTTAATATTATCTTCTAAAGAAATTAAAGAAATTACTTTATAATTAGTATTATCATTTATTTCAGACAAAGGAGTATCAGTTTGAGCTAATAATAAAACTCTATATCCTAATCGGGCTTGATGTAAAAAATCTTTTTCAATACAAAAAAATTGTTTTTTTAAAATAAATTCAGGAGCGCCTAATAAAAATGTTCCTAAATTTTCAAATTCTATAGCGCTATATTTTTTAACACTTGAAAAACTTTGAGTTTTTAAAACTTTATAATTAGATTTTTTTTTTTTGGAATCCGAAGAGACAAATTTTTGATATAAAGCATGTTGAGTAGGGTTATTATCAGGAAAAAAATCTATTATTTGAGAGAGAAATTGTTCTGAAATAAGATTATAATCTGGATATTTAATAATATTTACAACAGACATTGTTCCATCTGTAATAGTACCTGTTTTATCTAAACATAAAATATCAATGTAAGGCAACATTTCTATACCAAAAAGATCTTTGATATAAGCTTTCTTTTTTACTAATTTTATAAAACCAATAAACAAAGTTATATTGGTTAAAAGAAATAACCCAGATGGCATCATTCCTAAATTAAAACCACATATCCCTAAAATAAAATCATCCTTGTTTTTTGAATCTAAATTTTTTGTATAAAAAAAATATAAAATAAAAACAATAGGTATTAATAAAAAAGTAATAATACGTACCAATAATCTAAAAGTTTTTATTAAAGGAGTATTTATTTTTTTGTATTTTTTAGATTCTTTTAATAGTTTAGAAATATAAGTTTTTTCGCCCACATTAAAAACATAAGCACAAGCATTGCCGCTTGTAACATAACTACCAGAATAAAGAATATCTCCCTCTTTTTTTAAAATAGGGTTGGATTCTCCTGTTAATAAAGATTCATTAACTTCTATGATTCCTTTTTTAATTATAGAATCAGCAAAAATCTGTGAACCTAATTCTAAAAATAGAATATCTTCAAATACAATATTTTCAATAGGTATTTTGTATATAAAGTTTTCACGAATTACTTTAGTATAATTCAATTTCAATAAATCAATTTTATCTAAAGTTTTTTTTGCCTTTATTTCCTGAAAAATATTAATAAAAATATTAAAAGAATTTACAAATAAAAATAACAACTGTTCATAATGTTTAATTTTTAAAATAATAAGAGTTATTATCAATAATAATAAATTAAATAAAGTAAAAATATTATTAAAAATAATATCAAAAAAAGTTTTATTCAACTTATCGTAATATACATTATTTTGATTATCTCTGATCTTTTTTTTTACTTCTTCAAAACTTAATCCTTCAATATTAGACCAAATATTATTTGGGCTAATTTTTAAAATTTCTTTTTTTTTATTCATATTATCCAATATACACGCCATAATTTTAATATTTTAAATTAAAAAAATTTTTATTTTTTATATAAAATTATATATTAAATAATTTGTTCTTTTTGCAAAATATTTCTTAAATAATCAGATTTTTCAAATTCTTTATTTTGTTTAGTTTTTAACCATAAATTATAAATTTCAATTTTTTCTTTTGTTACATCTTTTAAAACAATAAAAATATTTAAATTTTTTAATAAAAAAATCAAAGTATTTTGAAATTTTGATAACTTATTCAAATCCAAAGTTTTATTAATTTTTTTTAATAATTCTTCTATTAAAGTTAAAATATTAGGGGTATCAAAATCATTCTCTATTAATTTAAAAAACTTTTTTATATAAAAAGAATCTGTTATTTCATTATTATTAAAATTATGTAAAATTAATTTAAAATTATTTTTATTTAAAATATAAAGGATTCTATCATATTTGATTTTAAAATTAAAAATTAATTCTACATTATAATCAATAGGTTGAAGATAATGATAAGATAAAAAAAATAACTTAATGATATTAGGTTCAAATGTTTTCAATAAATCTTTGACTAAAATAACATTTTTTAAAGATTTACTCATTTTATTTTTTTTATAATTAACATAGCCAATATACATAAAATAATTTGCTAATGTTTTTTTATTTATAGCCCAAAATTGAGCTTTTTCATTTTCATGATGAGGAAATTTTAAATCATTGCCTCCTCCATGTATATCTATAGTATTGTGAAAAATATTTTGAATCATTGTAACACATTCAGTATGCCACCCTGGTCTACCATAAAACCAAGGACTTTTATATTGAATTCCATTTTCAGTTTTTTTCCACAAAACAAAATCTTCTACATTTATTTTGTCCGTTTTTTTTTGTTTTCTATCGCTTTTTTTTAATTTATTTATTTTTTGATTACTTAAATCCCCATAATTTGAAACTAAACTGGATTTAAAATAAATACCTTCTGATGTTGTATAAGTATAACCTTCTTTAATTAATCTTTCAATATATGAAACTATTTCAGGAATGTAATTTGTTACTAAAGGAAATTTATCAATTAGTTTAATTTCTAAAAATGAAAGTAAATTAAAAAAGTAAGTAGTATATTTTTTTGATATATCTGTTTCTGACACTTTATTAGTAATTGCTTTTTGAATTATTTTATCATCAATATCAGTAATATTAACTACTAAATTAACTTTCATACCTAATAATAAAAAATATCTTTTAACGAAATCAAAAAAAATTAAAGGTCTTATATTTCCTATATGCAAATGATCATAAACTGTAGGGCCACAAACATAAATGTTAACTTTTTTTTCTTCTAAAGAATGAAAAAGTTCTTTTTTACCATTTAAAATATTATAAATTTTTAACATAAAATCCTTTTTTTATATTTTAAATTATTTAAAAGTGTTCTAAAAATAAAAAAATGAATTATTTACAAACAGTGTGATTCAAATTTTTTTGAATATTATCCAAAATTTTCTCTTTCCCTAATATTTCTAGAGAAATGATTAAAGATGGACCATGTAATTTTCTAGTACAAATTATTCTTAAAGTTGAAAAAAGTTCTTTTCCTTTCAAAAGAGTTAACTCACTAAATTTGTTAAAAAGTTCTTTTATTGAAATGGAATCAAAATATTTCAATGACATAAATAAATCGTTTAAAATTTGAATAAAATTAAAATTTTTTTTATCTCTTAAAAAAGAAAAAACTTCTTCTTCAATTTCATCTTTCACAAAAAATTCTATATATAAATCAACTATTTCATCAATATAATTAATTCTACTACGAAATAAAGTAACTACTTTTTCTAATTTTGCATATTTCAAAAAAATATTTCTTTTTTCAAAAAATTCTTTTGCTTTAGCGACTAATTCAGAAAAAGAAATTTTTTGTAAATATTGATTATTGATAAAAAATAATTTTTGTTCATCAAAAATAGCTGGAGATGGAGAAATTCTTTTTATATCAAATAAATCAATAATTTCCTCTGGTAAAAGAATTGTTTTATTATTTTTTGGAGAAAAACCCAAAAGAACTAAAAAATTAAATAAAGCTTGAGGTAAATAACCTAAAGAAATATATCTTTTAATCAAATGAAAATTTTCATCATCTCTTTTACTTAATTTTTTTTTATTCTTATTTAAAATTAAAGAAAAATGACCAAAAATAGGAACCTTCCAACCAAAAGATTGATAAATCATAATTTGTTTTGGAGTATTTGTAATATGTTCTTCTCCTCTTAAAACATGAGAAATTTTCATTAAGTAATCATCAATAGATACAGCATAATTATAAGTTGGATATCCATTTTCCTTCATGATAATCCAATCTTCAATGTGGGAACTGTCGAAACATACTGAACCTCTTATAATATCATTAAAATTATAATTAATAAAAGGAGGAACTTTAAATCGAACTACAAATTTATCATTATTTCTTTGAAATTCTTTATAAGCTAATTTTTTTTCTAATAAAATTTGAGTATATTTTTTGTAAATAGATAATCTTTCTGATTGTCTATAAGGCCCAAAAGGTCCTGCATGTCCTGGTCCTTCATCCCAATCAATACCTAACCATTTCAATTGTTCTAATTGAATAACTTCACTATTTTTTACATTTCTTGCTAAATCAGTATCTTCAATTCTAATAAGAAATTTGCCTTTACAATGTCGAGCGAATAAATAATTAAATAAAGCAGTTCTAGCGTTACCAATATGTAAAAAACCAGTTGGGCTTGGTGCATAACGTACTCTTATATCTTTCATATTTTTCCTCATTAAAAAATAATAAAAAAATATACTATAATTTGAAAATTAACGTTTAGAAAATTGAGGAGCACGACGAGCTTTTTTTAAACCATATTTCTTACGTTCTACACAACGAGAATCTCTTGTCAATAAACTTGCTCTTTTTAAAATAATCCTTAAATTTGGTTCTGCTTTTAATAAAGACCTAGAAATTCCTAATTGAATAGCACCTGCTTGCGATGATAAACCGCCACCATAAACATTAGCAAAAATATCATATTTATCTAAATTCTTAGTTAATTTTAAAGGTTTTATAGTTTCAAGACGAATTTCTTTAAAAGGAATATAATCAACAAAATCTCTTTTATTAATTTGTATATTCCCAGTACCTTTAACTAAAAAAATTCTGGCTACTGAACTTTTACGTCTACCTGTTCCAAAATATTGATTTTTATTCATTTCAAATTATACCTCTAAATTTTTCGGTTTTTGAGATTCATGTTTATGAAATTCATTAGGATAAACAAACAATTTTTTACGCATCTTACGTCCTAAAGAATTATGTGGCAACATTCCAAAAATAGCTTTTTCAACAATACGAGTCGGAAATTTTTGCATCATTTCTGAAGCAGTTATTTTAAATAAACCACCTGGGTAACCTGAATGTCTATAATAAACTTTTTTTTTCCATTTTTTACCGGTTAACTTAATTTTAGAAGCATTTATAACAACTATATAGTCACCATTATCTATATTAGGCGTGAAAAAAGTTTTATTTTTTCCTTTTAAAATAGAAGCAATTTGAGTAGCGCATCTACCTAAAATTTTGTCTTTAACATCTACTAAAAACCATTTTTTTTTGACTTCTTTTTCATTAAAAGAAAAAGTTTTATTATTCAGTTCACAATTTTCTTTTCGATTTTTATTAATATCATTAATATTATTCATAAACACACACCCATGTTCTATTTTTTTAAATAATTTTAAAGTAATGTTTCACATTATAATTGAAAAATATAAGTAATTAAAAAATATAACAAAATTCTTTCTTTATTTGTTATTTGTTGATTAAATAAACAAAAAATTATTTTTAAATATAAATAAAATATAAATAAATATATAAATAAAAACTTCAAAAGAAATTAAAAAGTTTTTTTAAAAAAAACATAATAATTAACATATTAATTTTATAAAAAAATTTAAAACTGAAATAAAACATTAACTTACATAAAGAAATAACACTAATTTAAAAAATTCAAAAAATATTTGTTTAAAAAAATTTTATCTCTTTATCTAAATTATTATATTTGTTCTTTGAAAAATAATTCAAAAATATTTTTTGGAGCGAATGATGGGAATCGAACCCACATCTCTAGCTTGGAAGGCTAGGGTAATAGCCATTATACGACATTCGCCATTTATTATTAATATTCAAATTTATAATAAATGGTCGGGAAAGCAGGATTTGAACCCGCGACCTCCTGGTCCCAAACCAGGCGCTATACCAAACTAAGCTATTTCCCGTTTTTTTGTTTCAAAAATAAGAAATAAAATATTAAAATATATGGCACACCCAAGAGGATTCGAACCCCTAATCTTCTGATCCGTAGTCAGACGCTATGTCCAATTAAGCTATGGGTGCTAATAAATCATTTTTTGTAGATAAAAATAAATAAAAAAATAAAATGAGTTAATTTTTGTTTTAATAATTATTATGGTGACCCGTACGGGATTCGAACCCGTGAATGCATGCGTGAAAGGCATGTGAGTTAACCGTTTCTCCAACGGGCCATTATTTTTAAAACTGTTTTTGAAAAATGTATAAAAATAAATATAAAGACAGATAAAAAAATATTAAAAAAGGTAAAAATTGAAAATTAATTTCTCAATTTTTTTAAATTACAAAAAATTACAAAAATAAAAAGTAATTCTTAAAACATAAAAATGAAATTCAAAAACTACACATAAACAATTTTAACATAAAATTGAAAAATAAGTAAAATTAATATATTTTTGTAATTGGATTTATTTTTTTAATAAAGCTAAAATTTAAAATGAAAGAAATAATTAACAAATAGAAATTGAATTGAATTTGTTTTCGATTGCGAAAGATAAGTATTATTTTAAATTTTTAATAAAAATTCTTATTTAAATCTAAAAATTAAAACTAAATTATATTGCATATAATTAAAAAAATAAAAATTTATTTTGATAATTTATCTGATTAAATATTTTTATATTTTAGAATAAATTTTGTATACCTAATCCTATTATTTTAAATTTTAACTATATTTTTTTATGTTAAAATATACTTGTGTAAGTTATTTTTTAATGGAAAAGAATTTATGAAATTTGATTTATATTTCGTAAATCGACCAGATGAGTTAAATTAATATAAAAAATTCAATATAAAAATTAAAATTGTTAAATAAAAATTTAAAATTATAAACTATTTATAAATAATTATTTCATATTTTTAATAATATAATACAAATGAACTAATTTAATTTTTTAAGTTATTTTTTTGTAAATATGTAAAAATATTTAATCTTTGAATAATTTGTTTTTATATTATCAAATATAAAAGTAAAAAATATAAGAAAGGATTTTCGATATATAATATGTCTTTTTTTAAACAGAATAGTAAAAATAATAAAAATATAAAAAATAACCCTATAATAGAAAACATAAAATCAACTGTAACTAAAGAATATGGTGTTATGTATAATTCAGATATAATCTTCCAAACTTCGAAACTTTCTTCAATAGGTTTAAAAACAGCTTTTTTATTTTTATGTACCTTTATATCTTCTTTATTAAGTGGTATTTTATTTTATAAATTTCCAGTTAAAATATTAATAGAAAATCACTATTTGTTACTATTAGTAATAACTTTGACACAATTGATTTTGTTATTCAGATTATCTTTTTTGAGTTTTAAAGGTAGCATAGAAAAACAAAAAAATTTGGTTATTGCTTATGCTTTAATTGAAGGTATTTCTATCGGTATTTATATATCTATTTTAAAAATGGCAGGATATACAAATGTTTTTGAATCAGTAATGATAGCGTCTTTAACAACTTTTATTTTATTTATGATTACACATTTTCTATATTCAACAAATTTAATAAAAGTAAATAAAAAATTATATTTGTTCGCTTTCTCTTCTATAATAACTTTATTTTTTATAAACTTGGGAATATCAATTTTAGAACGTTATACAGTCACAACAATTCCTAAACCCTTTTTAATTTTTGTAGCTTTTTTTTCTTTGTTAATAGGTTGTATTTTTCTTGCCATAGATTTTCATGATGCAGAATTTTTAGTAGAAAATAGATTACCAAAAGAATATGAATGGAATGCTGCATTAGGTTTTCATATTACTTTAATTTTTATTTTTTTTCAAGTTATGCGTTTATTAAAATATTTTGGTTTTTTAAGAAGAGAAAATTAAAAAATTAATAAAAAATAAATTTAAAATATCTTTTTAAATATTGATAACATATATAATATTTTCAAAAAAGATATTACCATATTTTTTAAGAAATAAATAAAATTTTAATTTCTTAAAATAGTTATGTATTTATAAAAAAAAATATTTAATAAAATTTCTTTTTAAATTAAATATTTTTTTTTTTATAAATATAAAAATCAAAAAAATTTTATAGAATTTGATAATAAAAAAATATTATTTTATTTATCAACTGCTGTATACTTTTTAAATTATAAAAATAAGATTTGCATTAATTAACATATAAATAATAAAATTTTTTTAAATTTTTATAAAATACTATATACATCTTTTATTTTTTGTAAAGTATGTATTAATATTTCAATATCCATTTCATTATTATAAATACCTATAGAAATACGAACAGCATTGGTTTTTTTAATCTTATCCATAATTAAATGAGCACAATATCTTCCTGTTCTCACATAAATATTATTTTTCTGTAAAAAAGTTTCAATATCATGAGCATGTATTTTTTCGAAATTAAATAAGATAGTATTATAAGAAAAAGGATTCAAAATTTTAATTTTCGTCATTGATTGTAATTTTTTTTGGATTTTAATAATCAAACTTTGATTATGTTTTTGAATATTTCTAATTCCTATTTTATTTATTAATTCTAAACTTTTACCAAAAGCAATAATACCACTAATATTTAAAGTTCCTGGTTCAAATTTATTAGGCAAATCACTAAAAATAAAATTTTCACTAGTTACTTCTTGAACATTTCCACCACCCACATGAGGTGAAGAATATTTTTGAAGTAATTTTTTTTTACCAAATAAAATTCCAATACCAAAAGGTCCATACATTTTATGAGCGGAAAAAGCCATAAAATCGATATCTAATTCTTGAACATCAATAGGAATATGACCTACAGACTGAGCCGCATCCAAAATTAATATAATGTTTCTTTTATGTGCGATCTCAGTTATTTTTTTTATAGGTGTTTCATATCCAAAAGTATTAGAGATATGAGATAAAACAATAATTTTAGTTTTAGAAGATAAACTTTTGTAAAAATTAGAAATATTAATTTTATAATTTTGATCTAAATCGATAAAAACCAATTTAGCTTTTTTAACTTGAGCCAATTTCATCCAAGGCAACAAACATGAATGATGTTCTAAAACAGAAGTAACTATTTCATCTCCTTCTTGGATTAAATCATATAATATCTGTGCTATCATATTTAATGATTCAGTAGTACCTTTAGTAAAAATAATTTCTTTTTCTGTCCGAGCATTAATAAAATTAGCTATTTTTTTTCTAGTTTTTTGAATATCTTTTAAATTTTGAACTGTTTTTTTGTTTAAAGATCTTATATTCATACCATTATTAGTGTAAAAATTTAATAATGAATCAATCATAATTTGAGGTTTTAAAGTGGTAGCTGATGAATCAAAATAAACTAATTCAGGATTACTTTTAAAAATAGGGAAATATTTTCTAAATTTATTATTTGTCATAACAATAACCTAATTATTAAATTTATTTTTTAAAAATAAAATAAAATAAAATAAAAATAAAATAAATTAATTATTATATTATTTTGAAATGTTTTAATTATTTTATTTTTAAAGAAATTTAAAAAATGCACAAAATAGTTAAATAATTTCTTCTGTTAATTGAAAAAATAAAATATGTTAATTATGAATATATCCGAATTTGATTAACTTACTTATTAAATTAAGTAAATGAATAATAGGGCTCCAAAGAGCCCTCTTTATCGTATTATTTAACCCATCACAAACAAGTGATGACGATAAACACTGAAAAAAGGATAGAAACAGTTCATTAAACAAAAAAATAATGAATTACAACAGTTCCTAAAAGCGGATTTAGACGAAGTAGTTAGTCAAGATAATACCGCACAAACAAATCATTCTATGGAAAAACCTGCAATGGTCTAAGAAGAAAAGTAGATGTAATGTTCAAACCTGTTTCGCAAACTAATGAAATCGAACAGTCCAGAGTCTATCAATATAATTATTATGTATTGGATAGTTTATCAACAAATAAACCTGGAATCTCACCAAAAGTCAGGAAAGACATTAAAACATAAGTGGTTACTTTCCCTAAGGAATGAAGGTAGATAAATAGAGGAATTCGGATATTCCTAAAAGCCATTAAAGCGGAAATAAAAGACCACTCTTGCTCAAAGAAAAAGAGAATTTTAGTAATTGGGGGGAACCTAAAACATTGCGTGGAATAAAAATGCTAATTGCACTCCTGCGGATCTTAGGAAAAATAAGAACAAGGTGAAGATAAGTCAGTGACCTTTTCATAATAGGCATAAAGTGGATACGTGTTATCCAACGAGAACAGAGTCACAAGGAGAACATAGTTCAGAGGTAGTAAAACAAACCTAACAATAGAAATATTACAGGTTGCTAAATAAAAAATTATAATAGATAAACCGCGAACTAAGAGATGAAACAAAGTGATTCCAATAACTCTAAGCACTTGTTTATGATTATGTTATGACAAAAATTAAAAATTTTTTGCAAAGGACATAGAAAGCCGTATGCTTGGAAAATTGCTAGTACTGTTTAGACAGGGGGCCTTGTTTGTAATAGAGAGCAGAAAGACAAATCCTGCTTTAAAACGCAAATTATCTATCCATATAAAAAAATAATATAAAAACAAAAAAATAATCATTAATTAAATATATTTTAAAAAATAATATTTTTTTTATTTGTATATTATAAAAATGGAAATAAAGATAGCATAAAAAAACTATCTGTTAAAAAAATAATAAAATAATTTATGTATAAAATTAATAAATAAGTAAATTAAATTCTTTATGATAATTTTTCTAATAAAGTAATAGTCAATAAATATTGAAATGTAAAATATAAAAAATAATAAGATTAATTTATTTAATTAAAAAATATAAAAATATAAATAATCGATTTTTTTCATTAAATTATTTATCTAAAATAACTTCAATTACTTTCTTTTTAGCAAATTTATAAATAGGTAAAAAAGTAGATAAAAAAACAACAATTAAATTAAATACAAAAATAAATAAAATTAGCAAAAATTCATTACTCCAAAATTTATATTCTTTTTTTAAACTTTCGAACCAAATATTTAAATCAGAATTATCATTAATATTAAAATCATCTTTTATTCGTGAAATAAAATCTTTTATGAATTTCTCAAAACTTTCTGATTTTATGTTCAATATTCTAGTCCAATTAATTCTCGGCTCTGGTATAAAAATTATTATACTTAATAAGAAAGTTATTAATAAAGAAATAACAAAACCTTCAGTAAAAAAAATTTTAAAAATATCAATTCTTCTGGCTCCTAAAGCCCTTAAAATTCCTATATCTTTTTTCTTGAAAATAATAGTTTTTTTAACAAAACCACCTATTGTAAACGAAGAAATAAATAAAATAACAAAAACTAAAAAAAATAAACCAATATTAAATTGTCTGATACTTTTTGTGAAATAATTGTCCACTACATTAGAAGAAAAATTAGGGTAAAATTTAAAAAAAACATTTTTAGTACAATTCATAATTATAGAAAGCAAAGCTAAAAATAACCAAATTTGATATAAAAAAATCGAATTTAAAATATTTATAAATAAAGAAAATTTCTTTTTTTTAAAGAAACTAGTACCCATTTTCAAAGATAATGATAAAGGTAAATGACTAGAAATCTTTTTTAAACTTTTAGTTTCATAATTATTTATATTTTGATTCGTCGGGATAAACATTTTTTTATAATTATCTAAACTACTACTTTGACTAATTTTTTTTAATAATTCTTCTGTAATAACTTGACCTTTTAAATTATTTAATGAATCTGTCTGTTTTTCTTTTTCTAAATTATAATCTTTAGATAAATCAGATATAATTTTTCCATCTTTCATTTCTATTACTCGATCACCAAATGAAAAAGCACTTTCAATATCATGAGTAACTATTAAAATTAATTTATTTTTAGACATTTCTTTAAATAATTTAAATATTTTTTCGCTAGTTTCTGAATCTAAATTACCTGTGGGCTCATCACATAAAATAAAATTTGTATCTTTGATCAAAGCACGAGCAATAGCTACTCTTTGTTGTTGCCCACCTGATAACTCGTTAATAAATCTTTTTTCGAAACCTACTAAATCAACACTTCTTAATATTTTTCTCACTAAAGAAAAATCTGCTTTTTTTCCTTGCAATTCTAAAGATAAAGTGATATTTTTTTCCACTGTTAAATCAGAAATAAGATTATAATCTTGAAACACAAAACTTATATTTCCGTTACGATAGTTATCATAATCAACATATTTAAAACTACGAACAGAATTATTATGAACTAAAATATCTCCTTGATCAATAACATCAAGGCAACCTAATAAATGTAATAAAGTAGTTTTACCTGAACCTGACTTTCCTAAAAGGAATATTAACCCTTTTTCAGGTAAATCTAGAGATATATTATTTAAAATATTATTAATATTTTTAGACTTAGAATGTATATAACTCTTACTTAATTTTTCTATCTTAATCATATAAGATATTCCTTCTTTCTATTATTGAAAAAAAATAATTTTTTAATTTATAAATATTAAAAATATTTTAATATCAAAAAATAAATAACCATTCTCATCTTATATTTTATTATATTATATTATTATCTTATTTTGAAAAAAATTTTAATTTATTAATCAAAAAAAATTATTAAAAATAATAAAATAGAAAAAATTTAAATTAAAAAGTAAATAAAAAAATTATTTTTTATTATCATAATTTTCAAAATTATTTATTTGATTAATAATTTCACTTATTTTAAAATTTTTTATTTCATTAAGAAGAACTTGAAAATGATGTTCTAAAATAATTTTAATTTGTCTTTGTATATACATATAAGAATTAAGTAATGCATCTGAATTTTTTTTAATTTTTTCATTTTCTTCATAAACATTAATTAAATTTTTCTCTATTTTATTTAATAGATCATTTAAAATTTTATTTTTCATCTTTTGAAAATCAATTTGAATTTTTTTTTCTTCTTTAAATATTTCTTTTTTTTTAGATAAAGCTAAAATTAACTCTTTATTTTTATATCCTAAAGAAGTTATTACATTTAAAAAAAAAGTTAAATAAGCAGGACGAACAATAAACATATTTTTATATTTATTAACTTTTTGAATCGGAACATCGTTTTCTTGATTATATTCTAATTCGCTAACTAAAATAGCAAATTCTAAATTTTTATTATTACGATCTTTATTTAATTTTTTAAAATATTGTTCGTTTTTTTGTTTAGAAATATTATTTAATGTTTTTACTTCTGTTTTCATTTCCAAAAGAGCAGAAATCAAAACTTCGTTTTCTTTTTTATCACTATTCAAATATAATTTATAAATAAAATCTCCTTTTGTTCCGTTGATAATTTTGTTATCTTTTTCCCAAGAAATATCATTCATAATCAAAATTTGATTTTTGATTTCATTATCACACCATTTTTCTAAATTTTCTCCTATTATTTTTATGTTAAAATTAGATCTTTTTAATTGAAGTTGAAAAATTTCATCATTTTTTTTCTTTTCTAATTGAAAAAGTGATAAATTTTTTTCATATATTAATTTTTTTATTTTTTCTTTATATTTTTGTTTTATTTTCGATAAAACATCATCTTTTTCTTTTTCTAAAGATAATTTTATTTTATCTATTTCTTCTTGTTTCATTTTTTTTTGCAAAAAATTCATATCTAATTCTAAACATTCTTTTAAATCAATAATATCTCCTTTTTGGCCATCTTCTTTTAACTCTAATTCATATAAATTTTTAATAAAAACTTTGATTTTTTTCATATTCTTGAATTCTTTTAATTATTTTTTAAATAACTTTTTTTAATGAAACAATTTCGTTGAAATATTTTTTTTTATTTTTAGTTAAAATAAAAGAGAAATAACCTTTTCTAATAAATTCAAATTTTTCATATTTTGTATTAATTTTTAAACCGCCTTCGACTAAAACTTCTTTTTGAATCAAAGAATTTTTATTAAATTCTAAATGTAAATTTTTAGGAACATCCGTTTTAAAAAGTGGTTGATAAAAATTAAAAAAGTTTTTTTGAGCTGTATTCATTTCTACAAAGTGAATAGTTCCGTTAGGTTTTCTTTCTTTAAAAGAAGTACCACTTTTTGTTTGAGGATCATAAGTAGCAAAAATTTCTGTAATCTCTCCGTATTCATTTTTATTGAAACCAATAGCTTTAATAAAATAAAAATATAATAATCTTACTTCTCCATTCAAAAATAATTTTTTAGATTTTTCATCTTTTTTTTGAATTTGAAAATCTTTTTTTTCAATATAAATATGTTTAGAAAAAAAAACATTTCTAGAACCTAAATTCAAATTACTATGAAAAGGAACTTCTCTTGTTTCTATTTGTCCCTCGGGATAATTTATTATTGTTACTTTTAATGGTTCTTCAACTGCCATTACTTTTTTAGTTTTTTTACGTAAATCATTCCTTAAACAAGAATTTAACATATTTTGATCAACATAATTATTATTCTTAGACAAACCAATTTCAAGTATAAATTTTTTGATAGATTCAGGCGTAAAACCCCTTTTTTTTATACCTATCAAAGTTGGTAATCTAGGGTCATCCCAACCTTGAACTAAATTAGAATTAATTAAAAAATTTAAATTTCTTTTGCTTAAAACTGTTTTGTTAATATTTAATCTTCCGAATTCTATTTGAGATGGTTGATGTTCCATTTCTGTTTCTTTTATAATCCAATTATATAAAGGTCGATGATCTTCAAACTCTAAAGAACATAATGAATGTGTAATTTTTTCAATTGAATCTTCCAAAGGATGAGCATAATCATATGAAGGAAAAATAAAATAATGTTTTTTTTTTAAAGTATATGCATCTAGAATTCGATATAAAACAGGATCTCTTAAATTAATATTAGGATTTTTCATATCAATTTTAGCTCTTAATACTCTTGAACCTACTTTAAAAAATCCTTCTTTCATTTTCATAAATAAATATAAATTTTCTTCTTTACTACGTTCTCTATAAATAGAATTATGACCTGGTGTAGTTAAATCTCCTCTTTGTTGTTTTATTTCTTCTGCACTAGAATCATCAACAAAGGCTAATCCTTTTTTTATTAATAAAATAGCTCTTTTAAAAAATTCTTCAAAATAATCAGAAGCATAAGAAATTTTATGAGGTTTATAACCTAGCCATTGAATATCTTTTAAAATAGCATCTGCATAATTTTGTTTTTCATTTAAAGGATTAGTATCATCATATCTTAAATAAGTTTTTCCGCCAAAATAAAATGCTAATTCAAAATTAATAACAATCGAACGAGCATGCCCTAAATGAAGAAAACCATTTGGTTCTGGTGGAAAACGAGTAATAACTGTTTGATATTTTTTATTTTTTAAATCTTTTTGAATAATATTTTTGATAAAATTATTTCCTTGGAACATTTTTTATAAAACAATACCTTATTAATATTTTAAATTTTCATAATTAAAAAATATTTTTTCCTATAAAAATTATATTATCTTTCATAATTATTATTTTTAAAAATTACTTAAAGATAAATTAGGTTTACCAGTTAAATCATATCTTTTCATTCCTTTATAATTACTAAATATATTTTGAAAATAAGCAGCAATACCAATCATTGCAGCTTGATCTGTACAATATTGAGGAGAAGGAACCACTAATTCTAAATTTGAAAAATTTTGTCGAAAACTTTCTTTTATAAATTTATTAGAAGCTACTCCACCAACAATTACTAATTGATTAGAAGGGAACAATGATAAAGCTCTCTTTGTTTTATGAATCAAAACATCTGTAATACTTTTTTGAAAAGAAGCACAAATATCATTGATAAATGGCTTTATATCTTTTTTTTCATTAATAAAATTAATAATTTGACTTTTTAAACCTGAAAAACTAAAATTTAAATTTTTATTTTTCAAATAAGGTCGAGAAAATGAAAAAATATCTTTACCTTTAAGAGATAATTTTTCAATAGCAGAACCGCCAGGATAACCTAAATTTAAACTTTTAGCTATTTTATCATAAACTTCTCCTACAGCATCATCTAAAGTTG
Source organism: Candidatus Phytoplasma stylosanthis (assembly GCF_032886435.1). Lineage (NCBI taxonomy): Bacteria > Bacillati > Mycoplasmatota > Mollicutes > Acholeplasmatales > Acholeplasmataceae > Candidatus Phytoplasma > Candidatus Phytoplasma stylosanthis. The sequence continues at coordinate 42,449 of NZ_JAUZJP010000001.1, read as the reverse complement.
AACCAATTTTTTTAATTTTAAAATGTTGAGTAAGATACAATAGCTCAGTATGACCACCTGAAATTAAAATAATTAAAGAAGGAAATTTTAATTCATACTCTATTTGAGCAGCATAAAGATGTCCTATTAAATGATTAACTCCTATTAAAGGTTTATCGTGAATATATGCTAAAACATTTGCAGCATTAATACCAGCAAATAAAGAACCAATCAAACCAGGACCTTCTGTAACAGCTATTAAATCAATTTGTTGAATGGTAATTTTAGCTTTCTTTAAAGCTTCTTTAAAAATAAAATTAATAACTTCTACATGTTTTCTAGAAGCTATTTCGGGTAATACACCACCAAATTTTTGATGATATTTAATTTGAGAAAAAACAACATTAGATAAAACTTTTTTTCCGTTTTCGGTAACAGCGATACTAGTTTCATCACAACTAGTCTCAATTGACAAAACAATCATATACAGATAAAAACCTAATCTCTATTTTTTAACTAAGCATAAATATTTATTTAATTTTGTAATGTAAAATATTACAAAAAATTAATAAAATAAAAAAAATATAAGTTATAAAGAAATTAATACTTTAATTAACATCTTTATAATGTATCATTTTTAATTATTTTTTTATTTATAAAACAATTTTTTAATAATGAATATAATAATTAGGAGTTAAAAAATAAATATTTTTCACTTTTTTCATATGAATAAAAATTTCTGAAACAGAAATATTAAACTTTTGGGATCCTAATAATAAATGATTTTCAAAATTATCCAAAAAAATTTTTTCATAAATATTTTCAGATAAAATAATTTTTTTATTTTCTAAACTTAAACTATAAAAAAAATTATTTTTAGCATAAATCATAGGCGTTATTTTGTTTTCTTTATACCCGCTTGATAAAAGTATTAAACTACTAATTTTAAATAAAGGGATCTTTAATTCTAAACTTAAAAATTTAGAAGTCAAAACTGCTAATCTACTCCCGACATAAGAACCTGGCCCAATTCCAACAATAATACCTGCTAAATCTCTTAAAAAAAAATTGTTATCTTTTAATATATTTGAAATTAAGACAACCATTTGAGAAACAAAATTTTTTTTAATTAGATTAGTTTTTATATCAATTATTTTTTCTGATGTGCTTAATATTACTAATTGAAAATCAGCCGAAACATCTAAAATAATATATTTAGATTTTTGAAAATGATTCATAAAATAAAAACCTAATTTTTCTTAAAAAATTTCAAATTTTGATAATTGTGTATTTTTTTTTATGGAAAAATATCTTTTTGTACTATTTAAAAAATCAATTTTGACATAAAAAAACCAAAATGGTAAAAAAGAATTCATATCTTGATCTGTCTCAATAACTAAAATATCTCCTTTTTCTACATTTTCTAATATTTCTTCTATTTCCATTAAAATATTATTATTTTTTTTACTTTCATTATTTAAAAGTCGATATAGATCTAAATGATGTAATTTATGTCTATTATTTTGATAAGTTTTGAACAAACAAAAAGTAGGACTATTAATATTTTCCCTAATACCTAATTGTTTCGCTATTCCCTTAACAAAAACAGTTTTTCCTGAACCTATTTTTCCTTCTAAAATAATAATATTTTTTTGTTTTTTTTGATTATTGGTATTTATAATTTTTTGACATAAAAAAAAACCTAATCTGCGAGTTTGCAAGGCGGAAAATGTTTTTTTATAAAAAAAATCTTTTTTAATATTTTCCATATTTTTAAGAACCCTATTTATTTGAAACAAATAATAAAAAAATCATATTTATATAAAAAAATAATATGATTTTTTAATATTTTAAATCAAAAAAATATAAATTATTTTATATTAATATAAAAATTTAAATTATATCTTTTTCTTTTTTGATAACTACAACATTAACTAATTTATCACTTTTATTTAAATCAAAAAGCTTAATTCCTTGAGTTAATTTAGATTTGCGAGTTGGTATTTTATCATCATTAACTAATCTAATAACTTTACCACGATCAGAAATTAAAATTAATTCATCATTAAAAGAAACAGTTTTTAAAGCAATTAATTTTCCATTCTTATCAGTAATTTTTAAAGTTTTAATACCTTTGCCAGCTCTTTTTTGAATTCTATATTCGCTACTTTTATTTTTCTTTCCATAACCGAATTCAGTTACAACTAAAATATCTTGTGTATCGGAATAAACAACAGCTGCTCCTACTATATTTTCATCAGCTCCCAAACGCATCCCAATAATACCGCTTCCTGTTCTACCAGTTTTTTTAATAGATTTTTCATTAAAACGGATGGCTTTTCCTGAAGAACTAGCTATAATAATATCTTGATTACCTAAAGTTTTCAAAACTACTAAAACTTCATCATCAGGTTTTAAATTAAAAGCGATTTTTCCATTATTTTGAATTTTATCATAATCTTTAATGCTGTTTCTTTTTATTAACCCTTTTTTAGTTATAAAAATTAAATAATTATAATCTTGTTCATTGTATTCACTTATAATACTAGTTATAGAAGTTAAAAATTCATTTTTGTCCAAATCAATAAGATTAATTAAAGGCAAACCTTTGGATTGGCGAGAATAATCAGGTATATCATAACCTTTCATACGATAAACTTTACCTTTATTAGTAAAAAACAATTGGTAATCGTGAGTGGAGGTAATAACTAAATGTTCAACAAAATCATTTTCATTCATTACTATTCCGATGACACCTTTACCGCCTTTTTTTTGTTTTTTATAAGTTTCTAAATTTAAGCGTTTAATATATCCTTTATTGGTAACAGTAATTAAAATACGTTCTTTATTAATTAAATTTTCATTAGATATATTCAAATCTATATCTTTTCGGATTATCGTTTTTCTTTCATCTTGAAAAATATTTTTTAATTTAATTAAATCTTTTTTTAAAATTTGTTCTTTTTTTGTTTGAGAATTAATAATATCTTCGCATTCTTTAATTTGGAGAATTAAACTTTTTTCTTCTTTTTTAATTTTTTCTATTTCTAAATTAGTTATTTTTTGTAAACTCATTTCTAAGATATATCTACTTTGAGTTTCATCAAAATTATATTTTAAAATTAACTTTTCACGTGCTTCTTTAACATTAATAGAATTTTTAATTAATTCAATTGCTTCATCAATATCATTTAAAACAATGACAGCTGCTTGAATTAAATGTTTTTTATCCAAAGCATTTTTTAATTCAAACTTTTTTTGACGATTAATAATATCAATTCTAAAAGAAAAAAAAGCTTCTAAAATTTGTTTTAAATTAACTAATTTAGGTTTTTTATCAATTAAAACAATCATATTAAAATTAAAAGAAATTTGAGCTCGAGAATGTTTATATAAATTATTCAAAAAAACTTTGGGATTAACATCTTTGCGTAATTCAATAACAATTTTAATACCTTGACGACTAGAAGATTCATCTCTTAAATCAGTTATGCCATCTAATATCTTATTTTTATGTAAATAAAAAATATTTTCAATCAAATTACTTTTTTTAATTTGATAAGGAATTTCGGTAATAATTATTGAACTTTTATTTTTTTCAGAAGTAACAACATTTATTTTGGCACGAAGAATAACCCTTCCTCTGCCTGTTTCATAAATTTCTTGTAAATTATCAATATCTAAAATTTCTCCTCCTGTAGGAAAATCAGGTCCTTTAATATGTTTTAATAAACCAGAAACCGAAATTGATTTATCATCAATATAAGAAACTAAAGCATCAATAACTTCGCCAAAATTATGAGAAGGAATATTAGTCGCCATTCCTACTGCAATTCCTGTAGAACCATTAACTAAAAGATTAGGAAAACTAGTAGGCAAAATATTAGGTTCTTTTTCACTATTATCATAGTTATTTACAAATTCAATCGTATTTTGATCTATTTCTCTCATTAATTCTGTTGCTAATTTAGACATACGAACCTCTGTATAACGCATAGCTGCAGCAGCATCACCATCAATCGAACCAAAATTACCATGACCATCCACCAAAGGATAACGATAATTAAAATCTTGCGCCATTCTTACCATAGCTTCATAAATACTAATATCTCCATGAGGATGATATTTACCTATTACATCTCCTACAACCCTAGCAGCTTTTTTATAGCTAGATTGATGAGAAATGCCTAATTCTTTCATACTATACAAAATTCTTCTTTGTACTGGTTTGAGACCATCTTGAATTTCGGGTAAAGCTCTAGAAATAATAACGCTCATAGCATAATCTAAAAAAGATTTTTCCATTTCTTCGTTAATATTTACTTTTTGAACATTCCCGATATTTTGTTCCACATTAACTAAATCTAATTCATTAATAATAGAATCGTTTTTTTTTTTATTTGACATAATTTATTAATATCGCCTTTTTTATATATTTAATATTTCGTTAGGTAAATAAAAAACCAAATTTAAATATCTATATCCGCTTTATAAGCATTTTGTTCTATGAATTCTTTTCTTTGATCCACTAATTTACCCATTAATTTATCGAAAACTTCATTAGCTTCTTTAATATCTTCTAAATGTATTTTTAACAAAGTTCTTTTTTTAGGATCCATAGTAGTTTCCCAAAGTTGTTCAGGATTCATTTCACCTAATCCTTTGTATCTTTGAGAAGAAATTTTTTTATTTTTAGATTGAAGTTGTGTTTGATATTTTTTGTATTCTTTTTCATTATAAAAATACTTAATTTCTTTATTTGATTCTACTACTTTATATAGAGGCGGTTGTGCAAAATAAATATAACCATTTTCAATCAAAGGTTTTAAATTTCTGAAAAAAAATGTTAAAAGTAAAGTTCTTATATGAGCACCATCGACATCAGCATCAGTCATAATAATAATTCTATTATAACGAGCTTTACTTAAATCAAATTCTTTATCAATTCCTGTTCCAATAGCCTGTATTAAAGAAATGATTTCGTTATTACTTAAAACTTTTGCCAAGTTTGATTTTTCTACATTAATAATTTTTCCTCTTAAAGGTAAAATTGCTTGAAATCTAGAATCTCTTCCTTGTTTAGCTGAACCACCAGCTGAATCACCTTCCACAATATATAATTCAGATGTTTTAGGATCTTTATTATAACAATCAGTTAATTTAGAATTAAAATTTAGTAATTCTAAAGAAGTTTTTTTTCTAGTTATTTCACGCGCTTTTTTAGCAGCTATTCTTGCTTTCATAGCTAATAAACATTTTTCAATTATTTTCTTAGCTTCGTGCGGATTTTCTAATAAATATGTCTCAAAAACATCTCCAAATGTTTTAGATATAAATTGTCTAATTTCGGGATTTCCTAATTTATTTTTTGTTTGTCCTTCGAATAAAGGATTAGGATGTTTTAAAGAAATAATAACTAAAATTCCTTCTAAAGTGTCTTCACTGATTAAACTTGTTTCTTTTTTAAGAATATTTTTATCTTTAGCATATTTATTTAAAATTCTATTTAAAGCTATTTTAAATCCTTCTTCATGTGTTCCGCCTTCTTTAGTAGGAATGTTATTCACAAAAGAATAAATATTTTGACTATAATTTTCAGAATACTGAAAAGCAATTTCATAAAAAAAATCATCACTAAAATATTCTTTATAAAAAATATTATTCAAGTTTTTTTTATTTTTATTTAAATACTCAATATATTCTTTGATTCCGTTTTTGTAATGAAAGTGAAATTCTTGATGAGGTTGCGTTGTTTGATCGATAATATTTAATTTTATTTTTTTATTTAAAAAAGATATTTGTTGAATTCTTTCTTTTAAAACATCCAATTTATAACGAAATTTTTCCATATTTTCAAATATTGCCGGATCAGGAGTAAAACTAATTATAGTTCCTCTTTTTTGAGTAACTCCTTTTTTTTCTAAAGGAGTAATGGGAATACCTTTTTCATACATTTGAAAATATATTTCATTATTTATATGAATTTCTACACTAAACCAAGAAGACAAAGCATTTACAACAGATGCACCTACTCCGTGTAATCCACCTGAAATTTGATAATTTTGTTTATCAAATTTTCCGCCTGCATGTAAAGTAGTTAAAATGGTTTCAACAGCTGGTTTATTAGTCTTAGGGTGAATATCAACAGGAATACCTCTCCCGTCATCTGAAATACGAATAACATTATTATCTAAAATTTCTAAAGTAATTTCGCTTGCAAATCCTTCTAATGCTTCATCAATAGAATTATCTATAATTTCCCATACTAAATGATATAACCCTTTTTCAGAAGTACTACCGATATACATTCCAGGTCTCATTCTGACAGCTTCTAATCCTTCTAAAATTTGAATGCTATCAGCATTATATTTCTTATTGTTTATCATTTATTAAATATTAAACTCTCCTTTTGAATTCAATGAGCAATTATAGCATTATTTTTTTATGATATTTAAAATATTTTAAATATATGCCACCATTATAACATAAAAAATAATCTTCTAAAAAGGTCTTTATAATTTATTATTAATATATATATTAAACAAAAAAATAGACAATATCATAATATATCCTAAAATATAAATAAATATTGTCTATTTATAATTTTTTATTATTATCTATTTTAAAATTGTTTTTTTAATTCATTATTAAGATCAAAAAATTTTGAAAATAATTTTATATAATACCGTAAAAAAACATTTATCTATTTCCAAGAGAACAATTTCCTAATACTAAAATTTTCTTTAAATTGAGTAATTTCATCTTTTATTCTTTGCACTATAGATTCCTTTAAATTTTTTATTTCTAAACTTATTTCATCCGAAATTTGGTCTTTTTTGTCATTTATATTAACAAATAAACTATCAACGTTTAAATTCAAATTATCAGTAATAGAATCAAATTTTTCTTGTAATAAATCTTTTGTCTTTTGTGAAATTTCATTAATTTCTTTTTCTAATTTTTGATCGTATTTAGAAACTTTTGATTCTAAAATTTTATCATATTTTTTGACAAATTCTTGAATATTTAAATTCAAATTATCAGTAATAGAATCAAATTTTTCTTGTAATAAATCTTTTGTCTTTTGTGAAATTTCATTAATTTCTTTTTCTAATTTTTGATCGTATTTAGAAACTTTTGATTCTAAAATTT
>NZ_JAUZJP010000001.1:5982-35218 GCF_032886435.1 Candidatus Phytoplasma stylosanthis | reverse complement strand
TATCATATTTTTTGACAAATTCTTGAATATTTTGTAAAATTTCATTAATTTTTTTTTTTGATTCAACTACAATTTCATCTATTTCTCTTTCGCCTTTAGATTTCAATTGATTTTTAAATGCTTCTTTTGATATTGCCATTGCTTTTTGAAAAATTATTATCGATAATAAAGAAATAAGAAATAAAACAAGCAATATTATAATTTTATTAGTAAATTTATTTTTCTTTAATTTTTGAAACATAAAAATTATGTAATACCTATCTGATTTATTCTTTAAAATAAAGAAAATTAATGTTTTTTTAAATACAAAAATAATAATAAAAATTAAAAATAAAAAAATAACGTTAAAAATAAATTATTCAAAAAAAAAATTTATTTTTTATATTTATTTAAAAAATTAAAAAAATATTTTTTTTATTTTTAATCTTAATCTTTTAAAAAAATATCTTTATTATACTATTTACAAAATATAATAAATTAAAAATATTTCTAATTTATGAAATACTTTTTTTGGTGGAGATGAGGGGATTCGAACCCCTGTACAAAACTAATTCATTTTTTTAATCTACATACTTATTTTGTTTTATTATAAACAAACAATTTTTTAATTTCTTTATAAAGATAATTATCTATAAGTAGAAAGATTATTTTGATTTATAATCCTTTTTGTTAATATAACAAAAAAGAAGAAAAAATGTATTAGTTAAAAATAAATATTAAGTCTTTTTTAAATTCAAAAGATAATTCGACAAATTATAACAAAATAAATATTTTAATATTTTGTTAAAAATTTTTAAAAAATCTAATCCTTTGGAAAAATAAAAAGAATCATTTATAGCTGTAACAAATTAAGCTATAGCGATTTCTCTTGTACCCAAAGAAGGATAATAAATAGGATTTAATAAAGAAGAATATTCTTCTTCTGTTTTTTTGTTGCCATTTATTTTAAACCTCGAAATGTTTTTACTTGCACTACCAAGATATGCATAAAAAAATTCATTAGTTTTGGCGAATTCCTAAAAACATCCCCTAAATTAAATTTATTTAAATAGTAGAAGTCAAACATGTTATAGTAAAAGCCAAACTTATTTCTAAACTCTCTTCTACTAATTTATATTATAACATAACATATTAAAACTCTAAAAAAAGTAAAAGTTAAAATCTAAAAAACAATAAAAATTAACAACAATTAAAAAATTGATATATCATCATTGTTAATTATTACATCACATTAAAAAATAATATTTGACTATTCTTTAGATAAAGAAAAATGATTAATAGCAATTTTTTTAATGCCATATTTCTGTCCAAAAGATATAATTAAAATACTTTTATCAACTGCAACAATAAGACCTTTTCCGAAGATATTATGTTTTATTTTCTCTCCTGCCTTATAAATAGAAATATTTTTATTTTTTTCTCTTTTTTCATTAAAATTATTATTTAATGAAGATAATTCCATTTCTCTTAAAAAAACAACAGGTTTTAAAAATATTTCCTTCCCATTTAAAAATCTAACATTAGAACTTGTAATATATAGTATTTCTTTAGCTCTTGTTATAGCTACATAAGCGATTCTTCTTTCTTCTTTATTAATAGAATTTGTATTTTTATCTTGAATAAAAAATTCCCTTTCAAATCCTATAACAAAAACAACTTTAAATTCTAAACCTTTTGCTTTATGAATAGTAGACATAAGAACTTTATTTTTATTATTTTGTTGGTTATTATCTTCTAATAAGGTTATTTTATTTAGTAAAATATTTAGTTTTTCCCAGAAAGTTCCTTCTTTTTGTTCTTTATTTTCTTCAATAAAAATTTTTTGTAAATTATCTAATTTATTTAAAATATCATTTTGTGTTTTCGAATCATTATCAATAATTTGTTTTTTCTTTTTAGATAATATTTCTGAATATTTAATTTCTTTATCAATTAAAAAAATAATATTATCTAAACTACATTTTTTTTTGTCAGAAACCAAATTTTGAAGATTTTGAAATATATTTTGAAAATTATTAATTTTATTTTTTATTTTATCTTTTTCAGATAAATAATTCATAGCTTCAAACAAAGAAACCTTTTTTTCATGAGCAATTATTTCTAATTTTTTAATTGTTTGCTTACCTATTTGTCGAGGAGGAGTGTTAATGATTCTTTTTAAATCAATATCACTTCCAGGAAAAACGAGTAATCTTAAATAAGATATAAAATCTTTAATTTCTTTTTTTTGATGCAAAGAAAAATCATTTTTTATAAAATAAGGGATATTTTTTATAATAAAAGAATCCTGAATGTGTTTGTATAGTTTATTTACTCTATATAAAATAGCTATGTCTGAATAATTGTAATTTTGTTGAAATACTAATTCTTTAATTTGGTTAGAAATAAATTCAGCTTCTTCATATTCACTGGTAAATTTATTATAAATAACTTCTTTTCCATAAGAAGAATCATTTTTCAAAGTATTTTTAAAATGACTACCTTTTTGATCATAATTATAACTAATTAAAAGATTAGCTTTATCTAAAATATTTTTTGTAGAACGATAATTATAATCTAAACAAAGAATTCTAGATTTGAAATCTCGCAAAAATAATTCATTACATAAAATATTAGCACCTCTGAAACTATATATATTTTGATTCGGATCACCAACAGCAAAAATAAAATTATTTTGCCCTATTATTTTTATTATTTGATATTGAATCAAATCAATATCTTGAAATTCATCTATCAAAATATGAGTAAATTTTTTTTTATAAAAAGAAGCAACTGAAGAATTATTTTTTAATAATCGATAAGTATAAATTATTAAATCATCAAAATCTAAAAAATTATTTTTTTTTAAAAAAAGTTCATATAAATTAAAAATTTTTTTTTCCTCATGTGAATAAAGATCTAGATTATATTTTTGAGAATCAATAAACCATTTGTCGTTTTGTATAACTTCATCTAATTCATTTAAAATTTGTTTTTTGATTTTCTCATTTTTAAAACGAGAAAAAATTTTTTTTAGTTTATTGGGTTTATATTTATCTCTATCTAATCCTAATTCTTTGATTGAACTTTTAATAATTTTAATTCCTTCTTTTTCATCAATAATATGAAAAAAATTATTAAAATCTAAATTAAGCTTATTAATATATTTTTTTAAAATTTTAAACCCTAAAGAATGAAAAGTAGAAATTGTTAAATGACCAAAAATATCTTGAGTAAATTTTTCTTGTAACCTTTCTTTCATTTCTTTAGCAGCATTATTTGTAAAAGTAATTGCTAAAATGTTTGCTGGATTTATATTTAATTCATTCAATAAATAAATTATCCTATTTGTTAAAGTAGTTGTTTTTCCAGTTCCTGCTCCTGAATGAAGATAAATAGCTTTTTCTTCTGATAAAACAGCTTTTAATTGTTTTTTATTTAAATTATGTAACCATTTTGTTTTCATTTTTAAAAAACTTTCTATTAAAATTATTTCTCTAATCTATTTGAATAATTTTATTTATTTTGAGATATTTTGAGAGCCACTTGAGTAAAAAACAAAAAATCTTCCATATTTAATGAACTATTACCAGCTAGAATACCATCTATTTCTTTTTGTCTTAAGAAAACTTCTACATTATTAGTATTAATAGAACCGCCATAAATAATTCTTATTTTTTGTGCATCTTCTTCTGAGAATAAAGAAGATATTTTTTTTCTAATATTAAAAATAATTTCATTAGCAACTTCAGGTTGAACACTTTTGCCTGTTCCGATAGCCCAAAAAGGTTCATAAGCTAATATAATTTTATTTATATTTTCTTTCGGAACATTTAAAAAGATTTTTTTTAATTGAATATCTAAAAAACTTTCAGTCCAATTTTCTTCTTTAGCTACAATATCTTCTCCTATACAAACAATAGGATAAATATTTAATTTTAATAATGCTAAAAGCTTCAAATTAACTATCTTATCAGTTTCCCCAAAAAGCTTTCTTCTTTCGCAATGTCCTATTAAAGAATATTTAATTCCTAAAAAATGTAAATTTAAAGGAGAAGTTTCTCCTGTATAAGATCCTTCATTTTTATAAAAAATATTCTGGGCTCCTATTCTTAAATTTTTTCCTTCTATTTGAGTTAAAACATCTAATAAAATTGTTTGAGGAAAAATAATAGTTTCTACTATTTTTCTATCTGGAAGTTTATTATTTATTTGATAAATAAATTTTAAAGCTTCTTCTTTATATTTATTCATTTTCCAATTTCCAGAGATAATAATTTTTCTCATTTAACAATACCTTTTTTTCTAAAATTTTATTTATTAATAAAAAAAATAAAAAAATTTTGATTTTTTAACAATTACTTTAATTTATGAAAATTTATTAAAAAAGAATTCTAAAAACAATATAAATAACATTTTTATAATAAGTAAATATTATTTTTTTATATAATTAATGATTTATTTTTAGTTAATCAAATTTAATTATAAAAAAGAAAATAAAATTTATTATATAAAAGAAACTGTGTTCCTATTTTTTGATTTATTTTTTTTTTTCTAATAAAGTGTTTTTGTTTTAGTTCTAATGTATTTTTTATATTTTTAATCCAAAAAAGAAATTTTAATTTCAACAAAAAAAACTTTTTTTTAAAAAAAAGATAAAAAAAATATCTTTTATTTCTTTTTATCATCTTTATTTTTTTTCTTATAATAACATTATAATCCTTAATATACTTCTTTTTTATTTTATCAATTTCATATGAATTTTTTTTTTCTTTTAATTTTTGTTCTTTTTTCAAAAAATTATACTTTTTCTTTGTCATAATATTTTGTTTTACAAAAATATTTAAGTAATTATCCAATTCTTTTTTTAAATTATTTTCTTGATTTAATTTTTCTCTTTTTATTTTATTCAAATTTTTTTTGAAATATTTTTGTATTTCTAATGAGGCTTCTTTAAAATTTTCTTTAATTAATTCAAAATCATTCTCTCTTTCTTTAAACTTAATAGTGAAATTTATTTTATGAAGAGAAATTTTATTTTGATTTTTTTTGATTTCTTCTTTATGTTTTTCTTTTAATTTATTGATATTTAATGATTTTATTTTTTCAAAGTTATCTATAAAATATGAATATAATGTTTCTATTTCTTCTAAATTATTTTCATAAAAGTCTTTTTTATCTTTGTTAAAGTTTTCTTTTAAAGTAGTTATTTCTTTAAATAAAAAAATATAATCTTCATTTAATAAATTTTGTAAAGAAACAAAATTACTTAAAAATTTGTGCCAATAAAAAATATATCTTTTTTGATAAAACCAAAAAGAAATTTTGTTAAAAAAAGATTTTTTTTGTGATTTATTATTATTTTTATCTAAATAGGAAAATATTTTTTTTTCGAAAAAACTTTTTTTTTGTAACTTCAGTTTTTTTATTTTTTCAATTTTTTTTATTGATTTATCTTGATTTAATTTTTGTTTTTTTTTGTCTTTTTCAAAAGATAAAACAATTTTTTTTAAATAAAAATAATTTTGTTCATAAATTTTAATTTGATTTTCTATATTTTTAGATTTTTTCTCATTGCTTAAATTATATTCATGTATAAAAGAACGCATATAAACAATATTTTTTTGAAAATATTTAAGTATATTGTTTAAAAAATCTATTTCTTTTTGTAATTTATAATTTTTTAAATCATTTATCTTTTTATTTAAAAGTGAATGGTAATAAAATTGTTTGTTTTGAATATTATTTAAAAAAGATTGAAATAAATTTATTATTGATTCAAATTCTTCTTTTTTTAGTATTTCATTTTTGATTTTTAATTTATTTACATAACTATTTATTTTGTTATAAATCATTTGAAATAAATTATTTTTTTCTTTATTTTTATCATTTATATCTTTTAAAAAAGAAGAAATAAAGTTAATTTTTTTTTCTAGATTCAAAAAATATTTATCAATTTCATTTTTTATATTTAATAATATTGTTTCTTTTTTTGTAAAAAAATATATTTTTTTTTGTTCAAAATGAATTTCTTGATTTTTTTTTTCTTTATTTTGATGATTTAATAAGTTTGTCATTTTGAAATCTAATTCACGAATTTGAAATAAATGTTGAATAGTATTTTGTAAGTATTCCAGATCTGATTTAATTAATTCTATATTTAATTGATTTTCTAATAAATATATCTTTTTTTTCTTTTTATTTTCTAATATTATATTTTTTTTCTGGAATTCTAAATCATTTAAAAAAAGATTTATTTTATGTTCTTCAATAAAATAAAAATGTTTTAATTGATTTTCTTCTTCTTCTTCTTGTGTTTCGAGATGCATAATTTCATACTGTTTTTTTATATTATCTAAACTAAATTTTTTTTCTAAAAAATGAATTTCTTTTAAAAATTGATTATCAGTTATTTCTTTTTCTTTTGTTTTTAAAAAAATATTTTCCTGAATTTGTAAATTATTTTTTTTATCTTGAATTTGTTTTTGTAAATCAATTATATTCAAATTTAGGCGATTTAAAAATTTTAAAAATATATTTTTTTTATTCCATAAATATAATTTTTTGGAATATGCTAATTTTTCTTGTTTTTTTTTTGACATCAAGGAAGAAAAAAGTTGATATTGAAAAAATTTTTTGTATTCTAAAATAAAAAACATTTTCAATTTTCCTTCTTGGAATAATTTAATTTTTTCTTTTTCAATTTCTTTTTTTTTATTTTCAAATTTTTTTTTGATTATATTGAAAATTTGATTATGTTTACTAAAATCTAATTGAAATTTAGAATTATTTTTTTTAATTTTTTTTTGAAATAATTTATTTATTTTCTTTTGTTGTTGTAAAATTTGTTCTAAACGAGAATTATATTTTTTTTTAATAATGGAAATATTTTGTTTTTGTTTTTGTTTAATTTCATTTATTGTCTGATTCAAAAAAATGTTATTTTTTTCAAATTTTTGTTCAATATTTTGATTTTTTTCTTTTATTTGGGAAAACAAAAATTGATTTTTTAAATTAAATTCTTTTTTTAAATCTTTTTTTGCATAAATATTTTTTTGTTTTAATTCTTCAATATCAATCAATTTTTTTTGAAGATTTTGTTCAATATTTTCTATTTTTTGTAGAAATTGTTTTAAAATTTCCTGTTTTTGATTTTTTTTTTTTTTAATTTTGTTTTCGATATTTTCTATTAAAGAACTGTAATTTTCTGATGAATTATGATTAACTTTTTCAATATTTTTTTGGTAGTTATTTAAAACTTGATTTATATTTTTATTATGTTCCAAATTTAATCTTTTTAGATTCATAATAAATTTCTGATGTAAAGATTCTTGTATTGGGGAATAATTATTTTTCTTGTCATTTAAAAATAACTTTTGTTCGATATTTGAGAAAAAATTACTTTTTTTTATAAAAATCTCTATTTTTGATATTTCTGACAAGAATAAACTATATTCCGAAATTTCAAAATCATGTTCATTTATAATAAAATGATCATTTTTTTTAATTAAAGTCATAATTATATCAAAATCAACTTTCATTATATGCTTATATTATTAACATTATAAATCTTTAAACAAAATAAAAATTATTTAACAAGATTCTATTCTAATTATATTAGAATTATATTTTGAATTATAAAGTAAAAAAATAGTAAGTTATAATCCACATCCGCTATGACAATTATATAATATGAATATATTATATTTTAACTTTTTTAATATATTGTAATATATTAATGGATATAAAAATTAAAAATAAATAATTAAAAGTATAGAGTGTAATCGTATGTATTTTTATATTATAGGAAAAATTGTTATTATTAAAAGTAATAGCTTTATTTTAGAAAATAATGATATTGGTTATCATATCTTTTTTTCCAATCCATATATTTTTTCATTAAAACAACAAATTAAAATATTCACATATTTTTATGTAAAAGAAAATATTCAAAGTTTATATGGTTTTTTAAATGAAGAAACATTGTCTTTTTTTGAAAAATTAATTAAAATTCCTGGCATTGGACCTAAAATAGCAATTGGACTGACTAATCAAACTTTATTTGAAGAAACACAAAAAGCTATATACGAAAACAATATCTCTTATCTAATTAAAATACCAGGTATTGGAATGAAAACGGCTAAACAAATTATTTTTAATTTACAAAATGAAACTATTTTTGATCAAAAACCAATTATTTCTAATCAAAAACAAAAAAATGTGGAAGAAGCATTATCTAATTTAGGTTTTAAAAGCAAAGAAATAAAAAAAATTATCTCTAAAATAAATTGGGAACAAAAGTTAGAAACAATTCTCAAAGAAGCTTTATTATTATTAACTAAATATTAAATTAGATGAAAGATAAAGAAAATCATAAAGCAGGTGTTTTAATAAATTATGTCCAAAATAAAATTTTTAAATAATAAACAAAACGAAAAAGAAGAAAATAAAGAAAATGATAAATTTTTAAGACCTCAAAAATTAGATGAATATCATGGCCAAGAACAAATTAAAAAAATCTTATCTGTGTATTTAAAAGCTACTCAAAAAAGAGAAGAAACTATGGATCATCTTTTATTTTATGGACCACCTGGATTAGGAAAAACCACTTTAGCCCAAATTGTTGCAAATGAATTAGGTGTTAATTTAAAAATTACAAGTGGTTCAAGTATTGAAAAAATTGGAGATCTAGCTGCTATTTTAAGTAGTCTCCAAACAGGAGATATTTTATTTATTGATGAAATTCATAGTTTATCAAAAAATGTTGAAGAAGTTTTATATGCTGCAATGGAAGATTATGTTTTAGATATTATTATCGGAAAAAACGAAGAAAAAAGAACTATAAGAATTGATTTACCACCTTTTTCTTTAATAGGTGCAACTACTCAATTTGGTAAGATATCTTTTCCTTTAAGAGATCGTTTTGGACTTATTTTAAAACTAGATTTTTACACTAAAGAAGAATTAAAACTGATTTTAAATAGAACAGCTATTGTTTATGGAAATCAAATCGAAGAACAAGCGCTAGAAGAATTGTCAAAAAGAAGTCGTGGAACTCCTAGAATTGCTAACCGTCTTTTTAGAAGAGTTAGAGATTTTGCAGAAGTTTATTCTTTTAAAATAATTACAAAACAAATCGCCTTAAAAACTTTAAATAAATTACAAATAGATGAAAATGGTTTAAATGATATCGACTTTAATTATTTATATAATTTAATTAACAAATTTAATGGCGGCCCAGTAGGAATAAAAAATTTAGCGGTCACTATTGGAGAAGAAATTTTAACAATTGAAGAAGTATTAGAACCTTATTTAATTAAAAAAGGATACCTAAAAAGAACTTCTAGAGGAAGAATAGCTACAGAAGCTGCTTTTAAACTTTTAAAACAAAAACATAAAAAAAGTTAATAAAAAATATCATTTCATTTAATATATATATTTTTATTTTTAAAACAATAAAAATTATTTATATCTAAAAAATAAATATAATTTTCAAAATAAATAAAAAATAAACAAAAATTATTTAAAAATTTAATTTTTTAAATCTTTATTAAGATAAAAAAAATATGAAATCAAAATAAAAAAATAATCATAAAATAAATTCCCTTATAAAATAAGGGAATTTATTTTTATTATTCAATTTTTTAAATATAAAAATTTTAATTTATTAAAAAAAATCATTTGTATAAAAAAATAAGTTACATTTTTTTATTTTGTATATTTGTATAAAAAAATAAGTTACATTTTTTTATTTTGTATAATTATTTATAAAAAAAATAATTTTTAAAATTTTATTTTTATTCTACTTTTCTTATCCTAATTGAATTTATATTATTAAAATGTCCAAATTTATCTGGTTCAAAACCACTTTTTATTTTTGAATTAATTAAAACATAACTTTTAATTTCTGTAAGAGGCAAAACATAAGCTTGATCATAAATATATTTTTCTATTTCGAACATTTTTTTTTCGTATTCATTTTTATATTTTTCTGGATTTGAATTTTTAATTTGTTGAATATAATTTATTTTATCTTCAATATTAATTTTATCTTCATCGCCGTCAATATGGCAAAAATTATTTTGATTATTATTTGTCATAAAATAATCTTGAAAATATTTGTGACCGAATTCAATATCAAATGACTCACCCATAAAAATAAAATTATATTTTGAATCTTTTTTTATAGATTCTTGTATGTAAGAATTGAATTCTATTTCATTTATAGATATTTCAAACCCAATTTTTTTCAATTGTTCTATTATTTTATTTACAAAACTATTTATTCTACCAGAAGCACAAGCAATATTTATTTTTCTTTCTTCATTTGTTAATTGTGAACAAAGTTCTTTAGCTTTCTCAAAGTTAACATCATTATGATAATCAATATTTTTATCATGTCCCATTATATTACTATTAATACAAGTTTTCGCTACATTAAAAAAGGATGATAATTCTAAATCAAGAATTATTTTATTTATATCTAATCCTTGTTGAATAATTTTTCTAACTTCCCTTTTTGTTTTATCTTTATTAAAATAAATATAATTGCTGCAAGCTACCGGAAATGATTGAATTTTAATATTTTTATATTTACCATTTTTTATATCATTTTCTAACTGACGTATTTTTTCTGTTTGAAAAAATGGTGCTATATGATAATTTCCGCTTTCTAATTCTTGCAAAATAGTATTTGCATTATCACATATTACTAACTTGATATCTTTTAAATCTTCTTCATCTTTGTTAAAGTATCTATCAAAAAGCTTTATTATTATTGAATCACCTTCATTATATTCTACAAGTCTATATTTTCCAGAACCAATTTTAACTCCTTCATTTTCGTTCTCTTCAACTGCTTTTTTATTTAAAACACGAAAAACTTCATAAAAGAAATAATCCCAACCTAACTGGTTATGAGGTTTTTGTAATGTAATATGAAATATATGTTCATCAATTTTTTTATAACTTTTAATTTCTTCAAATTTATCATATTTGTTTTTTTTTCCACGTTCAATTGTAAAAATAACATCATCACTTGTCATTTTTTCATTATTATGAAAATAGATATCATCTCTTAGTTTACATTTCAAAAGATGTTTATCATTATCATCCTTTTCAAATTTTTCTAATAACAAAGGTTTAACCTCTCCACCATTATCATCTTTTTTTAATAAAGTATCATGCATGAATTTAAAAACAAAATTAGAATAAACAGAATTTGTATGACTTTTTGTAGAAACATCAAAACCTTTTATATCAGATGATATTGCTATAACATAATAATTTTTTTTCTTAAAAATATTCATAACAACAATAATGGATATTATAAATCCAATTATTAATAAAGAAAACAACATTTTTTTTTTATGAAAAATAAAAAAATCTTTTATTTGTTTTATTTTAAACACAAAAATACCTCCCCCTATTATCTCTGAAAAAATACTATTTTTATATTTTTTTAAATAAATTAATTAAATAAATAATAAATAAACTAAATTAAATTATACACTTATTTACTTAAATTAGCTTAAAATATAAAATAAAAAATATATATTTTTAATGAATTTTAATCATTAAAATCATTTTTCAAACAATTTAACAAACCTTTTCCAATTAAATTAAAAGAAAAACTAGTTAAAAGAATAATAATAAAAGGACAATAGAATAAATGCGGATAATTTGTAAGATGTTCTCGAGAAGAATATAAAATATTTCCCCATTCAGGCTTAGTTCTATCTATCCCTAATCCAATAAATCCAAACCCAGAAATAGCTAAAATAACACTGGACATGTTTAAAATCATTTTAGTAACTAAAGTGGTAAAAATGTTAGGAAAAATATGTTTAAGAATAATTCTACTTTCACTGGCTCCTAAAGCTTTAGAAGCTTTAATAAAATCTTTTTCTTTTATTACTAAAGTTTGAGCCCTAATAAGCCGAATATAACTAGAAATACAAACAATACTTAATACAATAATCAAAGCATAAATACTTTGATTACCAATTAACAACATAATGATAACTGCTAATATAATATCCGGGAAAATAATAAAAAAATCACATATAAAAAGAACAATATTATCTAAAAAACCCCCAAAATAACCAGATATAATTCCTAAAAATGTTCCTATAACGGCACTTATAATAACTGTAATAAAACTTATTATTAAAGAAATTCGTGCCCCTTCTACAACACGGCTAAAAACATCATATCCTACTTCATCTGTCCCCATCCAATGAGAAAAACTAACATTGCGTAATATCGGAAAATGAGAACTATTTGGATCAGGAATAAAAGTTAAAAAATTTCTAAATAAAACAAAAAAGAATAAAACAGTTAAAAATGAAACACCAAACAAAATATTTTTATCTCTAAAAAAATTTAGTATTCTTTTAAAAAAAGAATAATAATTAGCCTCTTTTTTCAAAATTAATTCTTCTTTCCTCCATTTTATAAAAAAATCATATTATGTTTTTTTAAAATTTATCTTAGGATTTAGCCAAAAATATAAAAAATCTAACAATAGATTAAAAATAGAAATAAAAACAGCTAACAAAATTATACAACACTGTAAAACTGGGAAATCTCGGTCTTGAAAAGAACGAATTATTAATTTACCTATCCCATTTAAATTAAATGTATATTCTGTTATAATTGTTCCACTAATAAAACTACTTAAAATTAATCCAATTTGAGCTAAAATAGGAATTAAAGCATTTTTCAAAGAATGCTTAAAAAGAACTGTCCATTTTGATAGACCTTTAGCATAAGCTGTTAAAATATAAGGTTGTTTTAAAATTTCAACCATATTATTATAAGTTATTTTAAATAACGAAGAAGCCATAACTAAAGATAAAGTTAAAATAGGTAAAAAAAGAGATTGAATATCATTAAATCCTGATATTGGAAAAAATTTAAAATGATAAGCAAGAAAATATTGTAAGGCGAAACCAATAATAAAAGTAGGAGTTGAAAATAAAAAAAGAAATATTAAATCTAATATAAAACTTTTTTTAGTATTTTGCCATAAAGCCCCTAAAGAACCACAAAAAATACCAATTAAAGAGCCAAAAATACAACTAAAAAAAACTAATAAAAAGGTTAATTTAAAACTATTCCAAAAAAGAATTAATGATTTTTTATGATCACCACGATATGAATTACCAAAATCAAATTTGAATATATTTTTTAAGTATATTTTAAACTGTTCATCTAAACTTTTATCTAGCCCTAATTTTTTCTCGCAAATTTTCCTTTCTTCTGGAGAAGGTTGTTTAGAACCAAAAAAAGATGAAACTGGATCGCCTGGTATTATTTTAAGAGAAAAAAAACTCACTATTATAACTGTAATTAAAAGTAGAAAAATATAAATTATTTTTTTAAAAATATAATTGTAAAAATCATGCATAACATCACATTTCCTGCCCATAAAAATCTTTATTATTTCAAATTTGATATTTATAATTTTTTTATAATTATATCTTTTTTCAATATTTAATAATCATTAAAAATTAAAAAAATATTTTTTCAATTTATTAATAATTATGAAAATTTGTTTTTAAAAAATTATTTAATAAAGACTTAGTGTAATAATGTTTAGGATTTTCTAGAATTTCTTTTATAGGTCCGCTTTCTACTATTTCACCTTTATACATCACTACAACATCATCTACAATTTCGGATATCACACCTAAATCATGAGTAATAAATAAAACAGATGTTTTGATATCCTTTTGTAAATTACTAATTAAATTTAAAATTTCTTTTTGAATAACAACATCTAAAGCTGTAGTCGGTTCATCAGCAATTAAAAGTTTAGGCTCACAAATTAAAGCCATTGCAATCATTATTCTTTGACACATACCACCTGATAATTGATGAGGATAAGATTCCATAACTCTATCAACATCAGTTATTTTCACTTTTTTTAAAATTTCAAAAATTTTTTCTTTATTTTTTTGAGGAATCATATTATTATGTAAATTTAAAACTTCCATAATTTGGTTTTTTATTTTAAAAACTGGATTGAGACTAGAAATAGCATCTTGAAAAATCATAGCTATTTCATTTCCTCTAATTTTTTGCATTTTTTTTTCATCATATCCGGAAATTTCTTTTCCGTTAAAAAAAATCTTACCTTGGTATATTTTTTGATTATTATTAAATAACTTCAAAATAGAGATAGCAGTTTGACTTTTTCCGCTACCAGATTCTCCTACAATGCCTAAACTTTTCCCTTTTTTTAAATCAAAAGAAATCCCTTTAACTGCTTTTACTATTCCTTTA
This sequence comes from Candidatus Phytoplasma stylosanthis, assembly GCF_032886435.1. Taxonomy (NCBI): domain Bacteria; kingdom Bacillati; phylum Mycoplasmatota; class Mollicutes; order Acholeplasmatales; family Acholeplasmataceae; genus Candidatus Phytoplasma; species Candidatus Phytoplasma stylosanthis. The sequence continues at coordinate 20,950 of NZ_JAUZJP010000001.1, read as the reverse complement.
GAAGTTTTAAAATAAGTATGTAAGTTTTCAATTTTTAATAAACTCATTTTTTCATTTCTCTTTTTTCAAAATTTATTTTTTAAAGTACATCTAATAAAATGTCCTGAAGAAATTTCAAACCAATCTAAATCCTTTTGATTTTTTTGAAATAAAAATTCAAATTCTTTTGTTTCATAGATAATTTCGTATTCCTTCTGCTCTTGATTGTGTAAACAAGGAATAGAATTTAAAATTTTTCTAGTATAAGGATGAATAGGATTTTTTAAAATCTCTTTTTTTGGAGCAATTTCGACTATATTACCTAAATACATTACACATATTCTATCACTTAGGTAACTTGCAACTCCTAAATCATGAGTAATAAACAAAAATGTTAACTGATAATCTTTTTTTAAATTATCCAAAAGAGATATAATTTTAAATTGAGTAGAAACATCTAATGCAGAAACAATCTCATCACAAACAATAAATTTAGGTTTTATGATTAAAGTTCTAGCAATAGCGATTCTCTGTCTTTGCCCGCCTGATAATTGAGTTGGATAACGATCATAAAGTGAACTATCTATTTGACATTTAGCCATGATATCCAAAATCTTTTTTTTATATAAAGGATCTTTTTTATTTTTCACCATTTTATAAATCAAAAGACCTTCACCAATAATATCAGCAATTTTAAAAGAAGGATTTAAAGAAGAAAAAGGATCTTGAAAAATAATTTGTAAATCTTTTCTTAATGGTCTCTTTTGTTTATTATTTAATTTTGTTAAATCAATTTTATTATCAACATCTTTATAATAAAAAATATTTCCCGAAGTGGGAATTTGTAATTGTGAAATTAATTGTCCTAAAGTAGATTTACCTGAACCTGAACCACCTACAACTGCTAAAGTTTCTCCTTTGAAAATAAGCAAATCTACATTTTGAACAGCTTTTAAATTTTGAGATTCTTCAAAAAGCTTTTTCTTAATTAAAAATTTTTTTGATAAATTTTGAATATCAATTAAAATTTGTTTATCCATTTCTTCTCTTCCGTTTCATTTCAAACTTACTTATTAATTTTACTATTGTTTTAATAGTTTTATATCTTAATTTTTTGATATATCATAAATGATAATAAAAAATAAAAATTAAATATAAAAATAAATTTAAATATAAAATTTTTATTTTTTATTCTAATATAACATAAAAAAACATATTACAATAATAAAAATAAAAATAACCATAAACTTTAAAATTGTAACGAAAAATATTTTTTAATTTATTTTTATTAAGAAAGATGAAATTTTATACATAATTTACAAATTCTAAAAATTTTAAAATCATTTTTAAAATTTGAATGAAGAATTCCGTTAATAATCAATAATTTAAATGAAAAAGTAATTAAAAAATTCAAATTATAACTATTTTTTATTTTTAAATTAATTAATTAATAATGATTCAGAAGCAACTTGAAATTAATAGTTTCTTATGATATTATATCGTATAGAGTGTATAAATTATTTTATTTATTCATTTTGTTGATAACTTATTATGTTTTTCAATTTTCAATAAATTCAAATGAATTTATAAAATTTATAGACAAAAAATAATTAAATAACTCTTATTAAAAGTTATATTTTTGAAATTCTAAAGTAAAAAATGAAATATTAATATAAGAAAAATAAGAAAATTGAAAAAGAAAGTTTAAAAATAAAAAAATCTTATACATCATATTCGAAATATAAAATAATTACCTTAAATGAATTATAGCTATAATTTAAAATAATTATTTTTTAAGTTTCTAATTCTTTTCAAATTATTTATTGTTTTTTTACAGATAAAGGTAAATAAAAAATGAATCTGATATTAATCGGCCCTCCTGCTTCAGGTAAAGGAACACAGTCTCTAATTTTATCAAAATTGTTAAATATTTTTCATGTCTCAATAGGCGATGTTTTTCGTAAAAATTTAAAAAATAAAACAGAATTAGGAAAAAAGATTATTTTTTATATTAACAAAGGATTATTAGTGCCTAGCGAAATAACTAATTCTATGGTAAGTGAAATTTTTACTGAGGAAAAAATTAAAAAAGGTTTCATTTTTGATGGTTTCCCCCGTAACAAAAATCAAGCTCTTTTTTTAACTGAAGAATTTAAAAAAAGAAATATTTCTTTAGCAAAAGTCTTTTATTTTAATGTTGAAGAAAAATTATTAGAAAAAAGAATAGTTGGTAGAATTATCTGTTCTCAATGTGGAGAAATTTATCATAAAGAAACTAAATTACCTAAAAAAGATAATTTATGCGATAATGATAACAGTATTTTAATTCAAAGAAAAGATGACAATTTAAATACTTTTAAAAAACGGTTATTAGTTTATAAAGAAGAAACTTTACCACTAGTTGAATATTATCAAAAAATTAATAAACTTTTTGAAATCAAAGTAAAGGATAATAAAATGACCATCGAAGAAATAACAAATATAATATTAAAAAATCTATAAAAATAAAAAATTTTTTATGTTTATTTTTTTATTCCAAATAAACATAAAAAATTTTTTTCAAAATTAAATAGTTTTATTAGAAAGATTAAAATTTTTCAAATGAAAGCTAAAATAGCTAAATTATCGTATCTTTTTTATATATTGATAATATTTAGTTTTTTTAAAATAAATAATATTTATTCTTATGAAAATAATTTAGATTATAGAGAAATGGAAGATTTGTACAATTCACCAAATGTTCATAATTCTCCAAATATTAAAAGATTAAAAAGTATTTTTCCAAAATTAAACAATAAAAATTTATTATATAAAGTTTTAAAGGAAATATTAAAAGAATTTGATAAAGATCATTATAATTTAGAATCTAAAAAAAACATAAATGAAAAAATAACATTATTAGATAAATACAATATAATAGATGAATTTTCTGATGTAATTGAACAAACTGTTTATGATAAAGAAAACTGTTTATTTGTTTTTATAGGAAATAGAACAGATTATATTAATTATAATCATTACCTTACAAGTAAAAAACAAAATTTTATAAATCATAATGGAAATTTTTGGAGAAATTGGTCTCCTTCCAATATAGAAATTGTAACTAAAGAAAAAATTATTTTTTTAATAGATATTTTCGAAGAAATTCTTATTTTAGAAGAAAAATTAAAAGATTTAAATAAACAAGAAAAAAGTATATATTTAGAAAATATAACTAAATTAGAACAAAAAATAGAAAGATATAAAACATTATTTCAAGAACAACAAAATTTTATTATAGATAAAGATAGAAAGATAAAAAAATTAGAAGAAGAAATTTTAGAAAATAGTAGAGATACTGTTTATTTAAATGATGTAATTAGAGAAAAAAATAAAGCTTTAGAAGAAAAAGAAGAAGAATTATCAAGAAATAAAACTTTGTCTTTAGATCAACAAGAAAAATTAAAATCTGTAATTGCAAAAATGAAAATTGATATTCAAAATATATCAAAAAATTTACAAGAAAAAGAAAATTCAATAAATAGTTTGACAGATAAAATAAGAGAAATTCTTATTGAATTAAGATTTAAAAATGAAGAAATTAAATATATTCAAAAAGAAAAAACAACATTTCAAACTAATATTGAAAGAAAAATTATTATTATTGAAAGATTAGAAAAAACTTTAAAAGATTCACAAAATATTATAGATAAATTAAATAAAAACTTGGATGATTATAAAAAAAAATTAGATATAAAAGATCAAAAAATAAATTTATTAGAGGAAAGAATTCAAGATAATAATGAAAAAATACATTCTTTAGATGCAGAAATAAAATCCAAAAATATTGAATTAGAAAATAAAGAAAAAGAATTAAGAAAAGAAAGAAATCTTTCAGAAGAAAAAATCAGAGAAATAAATAATAAAATTACAGATTTAAAAGAACAAATAAAAAAACTTGGAAGAGAAATTCGTTTTCAAAAATTTATTTCAAAACAAAACAATATTTATATTCAAGAATTATTAAAACAAATAACTGATAAAGATGAAGAAATAAAAGAAATAAAAAATGTAAGTGAAAAAGACAAAAAAAACCTACAAGATATCGTTGAGTCACAAAAAGAAAAGATAGAAAAATTACAAACAAAATTATATGAAATTGATAGTTATATTGAAGCACTTATAGAAACAATAAAAAAACAGGAAATTATAATAAATGATAACAAAGAAGAAATAAAAGAAATAAAAGAAAATATAGAGATAAAAGAAAGCATTATTTTTTCCTTAAGAGAAAAAATAAATTATTTTTCTGAATTAATAGAACAAAAAAATGAAGAAATTTTAAATAATAATTTGTTATCTGAAGAAGAAAAAAAAGATCTAGAAACAACAATAGAAAACTTAAAAAAAGATTTAGACTTTCAAAGAGAACAATTAAATACAAAAGAAGATTTTATAAAAGCTAATCAAACAAGAATAGAATTTTTAATTAAAAAATTAAGTGAAAAAGAAAGAGAAATTGAAAAAATTGAAAAAATTAGCGAAAGAGAAAAACAAAATTTAACATCAAAAATAAATTCTCAAATAGAAGAATTAGATGAATTTAAAAATAGATTAACAGAACTTCAATCTCAAGTAGATGAATTAAATAAAAGTTTAGAACAACAAACAAAAATAATAGAAAAACAAGAAGAAAAAATTATTCAATTAGAAAGAACAATAGAATACGATAAGTCACAAATTTTTGAATTAAGTAATAGTATATTAGACATAAAAAGAGAATTAGAAAACAGAACAGATGAATTATTAAAAAATAAAAATTTATCAGAAATACAAAAAAAATTGTTAAAAAAAAAAATTGAAGACTTAGAAATTGAATTAAGTGATTTAACAAAAGAAATTTCTTCTAAAGAAGAAAATTTAAAACAATCAAAACAAAAAATTGAAGATTTAAAAAGAGATTTAGAAAAACAACAAGAAAAAATAGAAGAAAATGATATTTTAAATAGAAAGGAAAAAGAAAAATTAGAAAAAAAAATAAATGGAATATTATCTTCTCTAGAAGATAAAAAAGAAGATTTAGAAAAATATGAGAAAAAAATTAAAGATTCAATAATTCATGAAACAGCAATTACTAAATTTGTTTTAAGTGCATTAGAACATATAGACAATATAAATGATAAAACTCTGAATTTTTTGAAAAAAATAGGAAATGAACAAGAAAATAAAAAACTAAATGAAATGGAAAATGTTAAAAGTTTTTTAAAAAAAACAGATGATTTCCCTTCTTTTGCAGAAGTAATAGGTTCAGATGAAGCTAAAAAACAATTACAAGAAAGTTTAAATCATTTAAAAAACATTAAAGAATATAAAAAAATGGGAATTAAAAAAGCACCAAAAGGAATTTTATTATATGGCCCACCTGGAACAGGAAAAACTTTTTTAGCAGAAGCTTTTGCTAAAGAAGCAGGTTTACCTTTTTTTTGTTTAACATCAGATGATTTTTCAAAAACATATGTTGGAGAAGGTCCAAGATTAATAAGACAACTTTTTGAAGAAGCAAGAAAAAATTCACCAAGTATTATTTTGATAGATGAATGTGAGGTAGCTTTTAAAAAACGTAATAGTGATGGTTTAAATTCAGATCATGGAAATATTATTTCAGCTTTTTTATCTGAAATAGAAGGTGTTAGAACAGTAAATGATAAACCAGTTTTTGTGATCGGAACAACTAATTTTAAAGATGAAATAGATAGTTCTATTATTAGTCGTTTTAATAAATTAATTAAAATAGATTATTGGACAAAAGAAGATTTGAAATTTTTCCTTTCTCAAATATCTAAAAAATATAAATTAGATATAAGATCTTATAAATATCTAGAAAAAATATCTCAAATGATTATTGATTCTAATTTAGATAGTTTAAGAACACCTAGAAAAATATTAGAATTATTAGAACAAGCAGGCGTAAGATCTATAACAGAACATCAACATTTAAATATTTTACCAATAGATTTAGAAACTTCTTTACAAAGAATGTTAAACGATAAAAATATTAACTGGCAAGAACATGAACATGTCAAACATGATATAGAAGAACTTTTTTCTATTACAGAATATAAAACTATTCCAATAAAACATGTTTTTGAAGATAGTATTTTAACTGCCCAAGAAAAAGAATTTTGTGATTTAATAAGAAAACAATATCAAATTAACCAAAAAGTAGTTTATAATGGAGAAAATGAAAATCAAATATTAGAAATTGAAATTGAAGAAAGTGAATTAGAAAAAATAAAAAAATTTTATTCTTCAATTAACCCTTTACCAGAAAAATTATTAGGTTTTTATTTACTCAAAGCAAAAGTCAAAAATAATTCTAAAGAAAAAAACAAAAAAATATCATCTTTAGAAGATATTTTAAATGAAGGTGTTGAAAAAAAAGTAGAAAAAATTTATTTTGTTTGGGATATTAAAAAAAATGAATATAATAAAAAAATAATCAGAGAATTAATAAAAATATACCAAGATAAATACAATTTTTTAAAACTAGATAATATATTTGAAAAAAAAATAAATGAGATATATAAAAACATTGACAATAATAAAATAGAATTAGATAAAGAAATAAAAAATTATATCGAACAAATAAAAAAAGAATTATTTGATGGCATTTATAATGAAATATATAAAGACAAAGAAATTCTAAATTACAAAAATATTTCAGAATTAGAAAATGAAATAAAAGACAAAATAGAAACATTATTTCAAAATAATATTTATTCATCCTTGGTAGATATAAAAAATGAAATTATTTTTGATATAAAATCAAAAAAAATACAAGATAAAAAACTTTTTGTAAAAGAAAAAATATATTATTTAATAGAAGAAATGTCTTTTAATGAAGAAATATTTACTAGTCAACAAATAGAAAAAATAAAAAGTAAAATAAAAGAAGAAACAGAAAAAAAATTAGAAATATTACAAGAATATTCTTTAAAAGAAATTAAAAAATATCTAAAAGAAATAGAAACAAAACATACTAAAAAGTTATTTCAAGAAAAATGGAAACAAATAATACAAAAAATAAAAATTAATTTTAATTTCAATAAAGAAAAAATAATTCATGTATTAGAAAAAAAAGCAAAAAATCAATTATTTTATAAAAATATCAATTTAGAAGAAATAATAGATATTCTTAATAGAGAAGCTGAAATACAAATTCAAGAATCAGAACAAAATTTAAATAAAGCAATTTTAAGTAAAATTAATAAATCTCTTTTAATAGATAAAATTTTAGGAGACAATATCCCTTCACAAGATATAGATCTAATAAATAAAGGATCAATGTTAATTATTAAAAGTGAATTAAAAAAAGAAAATATAACAGAACCAGAAATTGAAGAAAAAGTATATTCCTTTATTAAAGATTACAAAATAAAAAAAGAAAATTATGCAAATGATGATAATTTATTAGATATAATACAAAAAAATTTTTATTGGATTAAATATATTTTGATTATAATGGTAAGTAAATATTTTTTTTCCAGAACAAATAAAAAAAACATATAATTTTGAAAACAAAATAAAAATAGATTAAAGAAATTAAGTATTTATTTAAATTTTTAAAACATAAACCATAAAAAAATAAATAATGTAATAAATAATTATTTATTTTTTTAATTTTAAATATTTTAATAGATATATTTTGTTAAAAAATAACAAATAATTTAATGTTTAATAGAAAAAATATAATTTTTTATTTAGTAAGTAAATTATGAATTATAGTATTTATTAATTTAAAAATTATTAATAATCTTTTTATCTTATTTTAATTTTAAAACATAAAAAAAATTTTAATTTCTTTGTTGTTTTAATAAATAGATAAAAATGTTATAATTTAATTTGAATTAAAAATTTTATAATATATAAAATATAAAAACAAACATAATTAAATTAATTAATATAAATTAATAGTTATTTATATTAATAATTTATTAATGAAAGGATTTTTATAAATTATGAAAGAAATATTTAAATTGCCAAAAATAGATTATGAATACAAAGATTTAGAACCTTTTATAGATGCTAAAACAATGGAAATTCATCATACTAAACATCATCAAAATTATATTAATAATTTAAATATATGCCTTAATAAAAATAACATTGAAAATAATGACTTAAAATCTTTATTAATTAAAGATGTTCCTGCTTTACCAGAAGAAATAAAAACAACAATAATAAATAATGGTGGAGGTCATTTTAATCATTCTTTTTTTTGGAAAACATTGAAATTAAATGATATTTGTAAAGAAAATTACAAAATAAATATTTTTATTAAAAAATTCTTTGGTGATATGGAAAATTTTAAAAACCAATTTTCTGCAAAAGCACAAAGTCTTTTTGGTAGTGGATGGACATGGTTAATTTATGACTTTCAAAACAAACTTCAAATTTTAAATACTCTTAACCAAAATACTGTTTTAGAAATAGGGCATCCTATTTTAGGTTTAGATATTTGGGAACACGCTTATTACTTAAGTTATCAAAATAGAAGAAAAGATTATATAGAGGCTTTTTATAATGTTATTAGTTGGTCACAAATAGAAAAAAATTTGAATCAAGCTATAATAGACAATTTATCTTCTCATAATGAATAAATAATTTTTTTATGTTACCAAAAAAAATAAAAAAAATAAGGTTGTTGATTATCATCAGTTTATATCAATACGATTTTTATCAAGAAGAATTTTCAAATCCAAATAAAGATGATATTTTTGATTTAAATATTTTTCATTATATAATTAAAAATATACAATTAATTGATTTTATTATTAAAAAAAATTTATATAACTATAAAATTAATAGATTAAATAAAGTTGATAAAGCGATTATTCGTTTAGCAACTTTAGAATTATTAGAAAAACAAAATTCTCATAAAGTAATAATTAACGAAGCTATTGAAATAACTAAAGAATATTCAAATTTAAACGACGGTAAACAACATAGATTTAATAATAAACTTTTGCAACTAATTTTTGAAGATATTGAAAAGAATAAATACAAAATAAACGAGTTTTAAAACTCGTTTTGTTTTATTTCTATAAATAAAATTAAAAACAATATTTTTATATATTTTTCAAGATAACAACCAATTAATTATTTCTTTTAAAACTAAAAGAATAGGTAAAAAAAGAAGAAAAATTAGAATAAAAAAAAATATTTTTTGAAAAAAGAAATAAAATTGTTTTTTAATAAAAAAAATATAAGAGTTCTTTTTTTTAGATTCTTTTTTTTTATTTACATTTTTTTTTTTACTCACAATATACTATCCTTATTTTTTTAACATTTTCATAAAAATAATTCTATTTTTCTTATTTATTATATTTTTATAATTAAAAATTTATGGAAATCATCATAAAAATATTTATCGTTATTCCTTTATATCATACTCTTATTATATATAAAAAATAAAATTATTTAATTGTATTCGAAGAAAGAAAGATAAATGAAAAATTATATTCAAGAAAAAATAAAAAAATTAAAATTTAAAAAAATAACTCCTATCCAAAAAGAAATATTTGATAATTTTGATAAACCATATCATTTAGTGGGAATTTCTCCTACAGGCACAGGCAAAACTCACGCATATTTATTACCTATTTTAAGTAAAATTAATTGGGAACAAAATAATATTCAAGCAATTATTGTAACACCAACAAATGAATTAATTTTTCAAATTTTTCAAATGTTAAAAGTAATCGAAAATAAATGTTCTAAAGTAAAAATTTTATATGGCGGAATAGATAAAAAAAAAATATTGAAAAGTTTAGAAAAGAAACAACCACCTTTAATTATAACTACTTTAAGTAAATTAGTAGAATTTTCATCTATTTTTCAAAAAATAAAATTTCATAAATCTTCTTTTTTAGTTTTAGATGAAGCGGATATGTTGTTTGATCAAAAATCATTATTTTTATTAGATGAATTATTATCTAAATGGCGCCCTAAAATTCTATTATTTTCCGCCTCTATTACAGATAAAATGAAGCCTTTTATTAATAAATATTTCGGAAAATCTTTATTTTTAAATGTAAATGATAAACAAAAACTCAATTTAAAGTATTACACTTTATTCAGTTACAAAGAAAAACGTTTAAACGATTTAAAACACTTAATTACAAAATTAAATCCTTATTCAGCATTGATTTTTGTTTCTAAAAAAACTGAACAATTAAAAATATATAATTTTTTAAAAGAATTTAACTTGAATATTTTAAATTTTTCTTCTGATTTAACAGTTCAAAAAAGAAAATATTTTATAAATGAAATAAAAAAAATGAAATATCAATACATTTTAACAAGTGATTTAGCATCTAGAGGTTTAGATTTAGATATAGAGTGGGTTATTCATTATGATTTACCACATAAAAATTTGGAATTTTTTCAACATAGAAGCGGTAGAACAGGTAGAATGGGAAAAGAAGGGAAAGTATTAATTTTTTATGATGAAAAAGAAATTAATTCTTTAACTAAAATTAAAAAAAATAATAATATTTCATTTCAAAATATAGTTCTAACGGAAAACGGTTTTAGAGAAAAACAAATAAATCAAAAGCAAAAACCCAAATTATTAAATAATAAAAATAAAAAAAATCATTTTCCTAATAAAAAAAATATTTCTTATAAAAAGAGTAATAATATAATAAAAACATCTAAGAAAAATAAAAAAAAATATGATCAAAATAGGTAGTCACGTATCATTTCAAAAACCTTTTTTTTACTTAAACGCTGTAAAAAAAGCATTACAATTTGGTTCTAATACTTTTATGATTTATGCTGGTGCACCCCAAAATACAAAAAGACAAAACATAAAGCAAGTTTATTTAAAAGAAACATTACAAGAAATGAAAAAAAATTTTATTCAATTAAACGATTTAGTTGGGCATGCTCCTTACATTATAAATTTAGCTAATCCTTCACTTGAAAAAAGAAAATTTGCTATTTCATTTTTAACCGAAGAACTAAAAAGATTTGATAAATTAAAAATTCCTCAAATGGTTTTACATCCTGGTAACGCTTTAAATCAAACAAAAAAAGAAGCTATTTATTTAATAGCTGAAGGAATTAATCAAATTTTAAAAAATACCAAAATTTTAAAAGTTAAAATAACATTAGAAACAATGTCTGGTAAAGGAACTGAAATAGGTTCTAAATTCGAAGAAATAAAAGAAATTATTAATTTAATAGAAGATAAACAAAAAATAAACGTTTGTTTTGATACCTGTCATGTATTTGATGCTGGATATGATATTAAAAATAATTTTTCAAAAGTAATAGAAGAATTTGATAATAAAATTGGCCAAAAATATTTAAGTGTTTTTCATATCAACGATTCTAAAAATAATTTAGGAAGTAAAAAAGATCGACATGAAAATATTGGATATGGGAAAATAGGTTTTGAAGCTTTAATAAAAATAATATATTTCCCCTCTTTTTTATCTTTACCTAAAATTTTAGAAACTCCATTTGTGAACAATTTGCCGCCTTATAAATTAGAAATTCAAATGATTAAGAATAAAAAATTCAATCCTTTTTTAAAATAAAATCACATAATTTTTTTATTTGATAGGACCTTTTTCTTTTATAATTTTTTTTAATTCAGAACTAGTTAAAGTTGTCTTGGATATTAATTTATTAGCAATATTTTTCCAAATATTTTCATTTTTTTTTATAATTTCTTTGCTTTGATTTAAAAAAAATTTAAATTGCTCCTTATTTTTAAGAGCAGGCATAATTTTTTTAGCTTTTGTTAAATCAGACGTTGGTCCTTCCAAAGAACCTTTGCCAACTTGTTTTTTATCCATTTTATTATCTTCTGCTAACAAAGTCTCCGCGGCTATCCCGCCTAATAAACTTAAAACTCTTATATCATTATTATTTTCTTTAAAAGAACATTTGACATGTCCTAAAGATCTTTTAGTTTTTTTAATAGTAGCATATTCTACATCAATTAATTCTGGATAAGACAAATCTATTAACGCATGACCTGCTTCATGAAAAGCCGTTATTTCTCTTTCTGATAAATTAGTCGAAAAAATAAAATTATTATTTTTATTTTCATAGATTATACCAATTAAAAATAAATTAATAAAAAGCAAGGAATAAAGCCAAATAAAAATTTTTTTTTGATTCATAGTTTATTTTTAAACTTTCTTATTTTTTATAAAGATAAACTCTATTTACTACTAAACATTTTAAATAAGTAATTGCTATAATATAAATAGATTATTTTTCTATTTAGAAATCCTCCTAAGGATTTTTCTTTCTATTATCTATTACAAACAGCCTTCCTCTAAACAATACAAACAAAGTTTTATTACCATAATCTCTCCAAAAAGGCCTTCTTTGATCTTCCTTTATACAAAATCAAAACTTTGTAACATTTAAAATTATAGCAATAACTCTCTTTTATCCCTCATTTTGTAATTTATCTATTACAGTTATTTTAGTTTTTAACCTATTTCTAAGACTGCTTTACAATCTTCAAACTGATTTCCTTATTAGTAAATTTTTTTCTTGTTAGATATAACTTATTACATCCATATATTTTTTTAATTGGATTTTTATTATTAATTTTTTTATTTTATATTATAATCATAATCTTTTAATTATATTTTTTAGTAGACATGGAAAGATCAAGTAAATATATTTAAAAGTCTTTTACATTATAATTATCAATTTTTAATAACACTATTATTCTGAAAAGATTGACATTAAAATCGGTTTATCTTCGGCTTCTAATCCTGACAAGAAATCTTTAAATAAAGAATCGAAATAATTTAAATCATTAAATTTTTCAATTTCATTATTTTTAATTTTTTTAAATGAATCTTTTAAATTATTATATTCTTTCTTATTATTTTGTAAAAAATTATTAGTATAATTTATTTTTATTTCTGAAAAAAAAATATTATCTTGATTTTCGATTTTAATTTCTTTTTCTTCAATGTTAATACCTTCAATATCAAAATAAAAATTATTATCGCTATTAATTTCTTCAATAATTTTTTGAATAATTACTATTTCATTATTAAATAATTTCGATAAATAAGATATTTCTTTTAAAAAATTTATTTCTATATTTTCTTTAATTTTTACATTATTTTGTTCAATATTTTCATTATCATCTTTATTAAAATCTATTTCTGATATATAAGATATTGCGTTATCAAAAATTTTTAACAATATTAAATGTTTTTCTTTCATATAATTATTTTTAAATTCTTTATTTATTTCATTTATTTTATCTAATTTTTTCTTATTTGTTTTTATTTCTTCTAATAAATTATTATTTATTTCCAATAATGAATATCGTGATAAATATGAAGAATCTTGTGAATTTAAATAATCACAACATTTAGGATATGTTATTTTATATACATTTTTTACAATTCGATCCTTTTGTATTTTTTCTATTTCATAAGAATTAATAACTTCATTGTTTAATTTATCTAATATTTTTTTAATTATATTAGGTATTTCTTCTTCTCTTTTTTTTTGTTCTTCAGTATATAAAGAATCATTTTTAGTTTTATTTACTTTTAATAATTTGTCAATTTTTTTTTCTATTTCTTTAAATTTGTATAAAAAATCATTAAATTGTTCTTTATACAAACCACTATTATTTTCTTGAAATTTTTGAATAAAAAAATCAATTTTTTGAATATTTTTAATTTCTAAAAATAAATCATTAAAATTTTCTTTTATTTTATATAAAAAAATATCTATTTTATTTCTTTCTTCAAGATCCAAAGATAACAAATTTTTTAATTTTTCTAAATAACTTTCACTAACAAATCCTTTATATTTTTCTTCTATCTCTTTTTTTTGTTTTTCTAATTCCTCTTTTATCAAAAAATCAATCTCTGAAAATCTTTTTAATAAATTAGCAATTTTTTCTAAATTATCATTGAACATATTTGGATTATGATTAATAAATTGAGGAATATTTTTTGATGATAATTGAGACATTAAAATAGAAAAAAAATAAAATTTTTTGATTTTTTTTATGCTATCTAAAATAGAACTATTATTCGAAATAATTCTATTAAAAATATAGAAAAGCCGTTTGTCTAATTCAAATTTTCTTTCTTTATAAATATTTATAGGTCGATATGGATTATTATTAATTAAATTATAATCATCATCAGAAATTTTAATAATTTCACTTGTTTGTTCAATATATTCATTAATAAGTTCGTTTATTTTGTCATGAAGAGAATTTGAAAAATATTGATAATTATTTAATTTTAAAAATTTCTTATATTCTTTTTCATAATAAAATTCATATAAATCCGTCATTTGTGAAGGAATATCTTTTTTTAAAAAAGAATAATTTTCTTTTTGAAATTGATAAATATTTTTTAGTAAAGAAATGAAATAATTATTTTGAATTATAAAGAATTGTTTTTTTACAGTTTCAGGAAAATTTTGTAATATTTTCATATCTTCTAGTATTATATTGTTTTCTTTATCAAATATTTCTTTTTTATTATATAATTCTTGATCTATTTCATAACCATTTTCTTTTTTTTCTAAATGTTTAAATTCAAACATTTTTTTTTGTCTCGAATGATTATCTTCATCCGCTTCTCTTCTTTCTTTTAATTGTTTTTCTCTTGGTGTTTCTTCGGAAGGTTTATTTAGAGAAGAAAAAGGAATTTGACTATGTATATTTTCTGTTGAATCAGCCAACCTTCTTTCTTCTTCTTCTCTTCTTTCTCTTAATTGTTTTTCTCTTGGTGTTTCTTCGGAAGGTTTATTTAGAGAAGAAAAAGGAATTTGACTATGTATATTTTCTGTTGAATCAGCTAACCTTCTTTCTTCTTCTCTTCTTTCTCTTAATTGTTTTTCTCTTGGTGTTTCTTCGGAAGGTTTATTTAGAGAAGAAAAAGGAATTTGACTATGTATATTTTCTGTTGAATCAGCCAACCTTCTTTCTTCTTCT
>NZ_JAUZJP010000001.1:0-5882 GCF_032886435.1 Candidatus Phytoplasma stylosanthis | reverse complement strand
CTTGGTGTTTCTTCGGAAGGTTTATTTAGAGAAGAAAAAGGAATTTGACTATGTATATTTTCTGTTGAATCAGCCAACCTTCTTTCTTCTTCTTCTCTTCTTTCTCTTAATTGTTTTTCTCTTGGTGGTGTTTCAGGAACATTATTAAATTTCGATTCAGAAGGAAAAGCTAAAACCAAATTTAAAAAAAACGTGTTTAAAAATATAATTAATATAAATAAAATAACATTTTTTATAATACAGAATTTATTTCTTTTAGAAAATTTTAATAAACTAAATATCATCTTCAAACATATTTTCCTTTTTATATAATATATAATAATTGAAAAAATAAACTATTACTCTCCTATAAAATCATCTGAATTTGCTTTAACTTTGACAATTGTATCAGAGTTGATTTCGAATAAAGTTATGTTGCTTTTATTAAAATATTATCATTATTATTTTTTTATAATAGCATTTTTTTTAATAATATCATCTTTTTTTTATTTTTCAATTAACCAAGTTTTTTTCACTTTTTCATAATATTATTTTTGTTTATTTGTTTCAAAACCTAAATATGTTTCCAATGCTTCATCTAAATCTGAATTTGTTATAAAATCATGTTTATAATAACCTGCATTGTTAACCGCATTAGTAATTAACATTTCTAATTTTCTACCAGATTGTATATCATAAAAATGTTTTTTTACTTTTTCTAAATTTTGCAAAAACATAAAGTATTTAGAATCATCATTAATTTTATTATATTTTTGTTGAACATATTTTTTTGTATATTCTGCATCATTCGAAAATACTTTTTTACATTTTTCTTGAAATTCTTGTTCTGATAATAATTCATCTAAAGTTTTTAAATTTTCTTTATCTTCATTTTCGCCTATCGCAGGAATATACCATTCATTAAGTGTAATTTGAGCAGCGTATTTTTCTGGTTCTTTTAAGGCTACATTAAATTTTTCTGCAATTTTTTCTAAATAAGAAAATGATTCAGGATGAATATTATATTGTGATGCAATCAATCGCAAATACCCTAATCTTTTTTCTTTATTAAAATAACCTATAAATATTTTGTCTAAACGAGATTTTATTGCGCTATCAATTTTATCAATATGATTAGTAGCTGCAATAAAATAAATAGGTCTATCTTTATCAGTTTTAACACCATCTAATTCGGCTAAAATCAAATCTGTTTTTTTAGCATCTCCTTCTTCCAAAGCAATAGTTCCATCTCTACTTTTTACTATTTCTTCCGCCTCATCAGCAAAAATAATTGCAGGACTATTATTTCTTGCTTTTGTAAATACACCTTCTATCTCTTGAATACTATGTTTAGGAGTTATTGTATAAAAATTCATTTTAGTTTCTTTAGCAATACTTTTAGCCAAAAGAGTTTTACCAGTACCAGGAGGACCAAAAAAAACAACACCTTTAGGTAATTCAGTAGTTTCAGTTTCAGATTGATTAAAAGCTATATATCTACCTTTATCATTTTTTCCTTTTTTAAAATAATATTTATCTTGATTAATAAATCTATCCATTATTTTTTTTATGTTTTTTACTTGCTCTTCCAAACCATAAATGTCATCGTATGTCTTAAAACCTTCATAATTTATTTCAGATGGAGTAAATAAATCTTTTAGACTATTATTAGATGAATTTTTTTCTGTATTTATGCCTTCATCATCATAGTTTTTTGGATTATCTATTTCTGAATTAGCATTACTATATAATGGTTCCAATTTTTCAATTATTCTTTCTATTAAAAACAGAAAAATCAATAATGATGTAAAAGCTGTTAATATAACAACAATTATAAATTGTTTTTTATTTTGCATTATAAAAAATCCCTTTTTGAATTATCAAAAAAATCCTTTTTAATTAATTTTTTTTAATTTTTTATTTAATTCTTAATTAAAAAAATCGGTTAAACATTTTTGGAATTCTATCTTTTCTTGAAGACATATCACTAATTCTTTTTAACTGATTTGTAATTTGCAAAGATTTGGTATCAAAATCTTTTAATAGAGTTTTTTGTAAACTATCATCTTTTTCAATAATTAGCAATTGTTCTTCTATTTCTGTAGAAGCGAAATTATATGAACCTAAAATAAAAGCATAATTTTTTAGAAATTCTCTACCTTGTTCTATTTCTTTTAGTCTTATTTCATTTTCATTAATATAATTTGCGACTTCA
Organism: Candidatus Phytoplasma stylosanthis; assembly: GCF_032886435.1. Lineage (NCBI taxonomy): Bacteria > Bacillati > Mycoplasmatota > Mollicutes > Acholeplasmatales > Acholeplasmataceae > Candidatus Phytoplasma > Candidatus Phytoplasma stylosanthis. The sequence goes on along the minus strand of NZ_JAUZJP010000001.1, from coordinate 3,688 downwards.
AACCCTTTTTTTCTATTTACTTCTAATTCTAAATCTTTATTAAATTTATTTTTTTCTTCTTTTAAAATATCACAACATAATAAAAATTTTTCAGCTATTACTGTCAAAAATTGTTGATCTTCGTGTATTCCTTTTGTATTTTTACATTTTTCAAATATAGAACGAATTTTTTTATCTAAAATATTATTTTTTTTAACTTTCTCTATTTTATCATATAATTTTAATAACTCTTCTCTATCAAATGGTGGTAATAATTCTATTCTTTTTTTTAATTTTGATAAAAATTGTTCATCTTCTTTTTCTAATTTGTCTAAATATGAAAAATCTGAATTTTGATCATCTTTTATATTTTCAGTCATTTTTTGAATTTTTTGTTTATTTCGTAAATTTTCAAATAAATTAAAAATAGTAATTCCTGTTAAAATTATAATAAAAAAAATTAAAAAGATTTTTTTAATAATTTCTTTTTTGGGTTTCTTAAAACTCTTTATAAAATTCATTTATATATACCAATTTTCTTCTTTCTTTAAATGTATTATTAACAAATAACAAAAATATAAAATTTTTAATTTTTAGTAATTTTTAAACATTTTCAATTCACAAAAACCAAGTATAATTTGATTTAAAAATTCTTTTAAATTACAAATATCTTCTTGAAAAGTTTCTCGATTAAATTCTTTTTCATCTAAAAAATTAATTTTTTGTAATGATATTCCTAAACCCAAAGGAAATACAAATTTAAATGTTTTTTTTTTAAGATTGTCACAATTCAGACAATCATTTAATTGATTCTCTAATCTTAAAGATGATAAATCCCTGTCAGCTTCATATTCTCCATTTAAAGAAGGTAAAACTTCTCTTATTTCACTTAGAAATTTTTGTTCATCTTCTAATATTTTTTGTCCTTGAAAAAGGATGAAATCTTCTAAATTTGATTTTTCTTCATTCAATAACTCTGATTGTTTATTTGGAGTATCTATATTTAAAGAGTTCTCTGATTCAAATATTTTTCTTTCTGATTCTGATAATTTTGGAAATTGATTTTTAAATTTTTCTATTTGATAATAATGCCATTTTCCATCTTCTTCTAAATTAACTTTAGTTATTTGCGAGTCTGAACCAGATCTTTCAAAATAATAATGATAACTTTCATCTAAAAAATTATTTAAATTCAATTCTTCTGATGTAAAATATCTGTCTTTTAAATTATTCCAACTTGGAAGATGTATTGGTTTATTATTAGGGAAAACCTTAGATATAAAATAAGTTGCATAATCAGGTAAATATTCTATACTTTTACTTTCTATCAAATTAGTTATTTTATAAAAATCACTTTTTTCATTATCATATTTAGCATCTAAACCTATTTTTTTAAATTTATTTAAAAATTTTTCCATTTGAATTAAAACTAATTTTGTATCACAAATTAAACCTTTTAAATCATATTCACGACTAGATAAATTTTTTTCTAAATTTTCTTCTAATTTATTTAGAAAAAAATTAAATTCTTCTTTATATTTAAACATTTTATCCAAATATATGTAAAATAATCTTGTTTTTATATTACGACAAAATTTATCAATCGATGATACTAATTTTTTTAATTTCTTATCTCGTTCTTTATAAATTTTTTCTATTGAATTTTGTTTTTCTTTTTTTGCTTTTTCCAAATTTTCAATTTCTATTAGGATTGGTTTTATTTCAGATTCTATTTTTTTTAAATTTATTTTTAATCTAATTAATTCATTTTTATAACTATCTGTTTGTGTACCTTTTTTGTTGTATATTTCTTTAAGTAAATTAATTTCTCTATCTACTAAATTTTTTTTATCATTTTCTAAATTTTGTTTTTTTGTGTTCAAAGAATATATTTGATTGGTTATTTCTTTAATTGTATCGCAAAATCTTTTGATTTTGAACTTTTCTTCATTATTATTTTGATCAAAAATATTTTTATTTTCTTTCATTTGTAAAAGAATTTCTGGAAGTACTTCAACTCTCGTATTATATATTTCTTCTGTATTTGATCTTTCTCTTTTTTCATCAGATTTCGCTAAATGAAACTTAAAATATAAAAGGATAGAAAGAACTAATAATAAAGAAATAAAGATAAAGATAAATAATTTTTTTTTATTTTTTTTAATCATTAAAAATTCTTTTTAAATACAAATTCCCTTCTTAAATAAATATTAAATAAATCAAATTAAAAAATAAAAGTTGGAGTTGAATTTAGTATGAAATTCACTAACATAAATGTTTTTTTAATTTTTCTTCCTTTTAATTAAGTATAAATAAAAAATATAAATAAAAGGTATAAAATTTTTAAATTTCATTTTTTTTAAATTCATATAAAAATAAATTTTATTAGTATAATTTGTCTTTTATTCAAATAACTAAATAAAAAAGACTCAAATTATCAAATTAAAATTAATAATTTGTAATTAAAAATGTTAAATTAACTGAATCAATTTAAAAATAAAAAATAAAAATAATAATTATTTTTACATATCAATAATATACTTAAAAGATTTAATTTAATTAAACTTTGTGATTCTGATTTTCGTGAATAATTTTAAAAAACAAACTTAAATAGATATTAAAAATAATTTATTTCTTTTCAACTTTTTTATGACCCTAATTTAAAAAATTTAAACTATCAAATCATTTTTATTTTCAAAATTAATTTTGCAAATAAAAAGATGGATTTTAAAAAATAAAATAGAAAAATTAAAAAAATTGTATTAAAATTAAAAACAATTTTCAATTATTTTTTTATAAACAATAGAAAAAGAAATACAAAAAAAGAAAATATATAATTTAGAAGAAATTAATGAATTTATATACATAAGTTTATTTCATTTTTAAAATTAAAAAATTTATTTTTCAAACAAAATAAAAATAAAAAAATAGTATTTTAATTTTAAATAAATTAATAATTAAAATACTATTTTTTTTGATTTCTGAAAAAAAGACAAACATATTTTTATATTTAATTTTTGTGTGATTACAATTAATTTTAAAATTTTAATAATAAAGAAAGTTAAAAATAAAAAAAAAATTTTAAAAAATAATAATTCATAAAAATAACCAAACAAACTTTATATTTTTTAGTTTTTTAGATAATTAATATTGAAAAATCTTAAATATAATATCTAGTTTATTTAAAAATAAAACACAAATAAATACCTCAATTTAATTAAATTTAATTAAAAAAATAGAACTGTTTTAAAAGAGTCACAACATTTCTAAAAAATTAGAAATTAAATTGTTGACTAATTACAAATATAATAACACAGAAAAGAAAATTGTTTAAAAAAATTTTTAATTTTTTTTTTTTAACAAAGACAAAGAAAAAGAAAAAGAAATAAAAAAATAATTTATGTTCCACTAAAATATAACTACTTCAAAACGAAATTTGTTCTAAAAATTAGAATCAAATTATTTACTAATTACAAATATGATAACACAAAAAAAGAAATTTGTTTACAAAAAAATTTAAATTTTTTCTTTTTTTAAAATTTTCTTTTTTTAACAAAGAAAAAGAAAAAAAGAAAAAGAAGCAAAAAGAAAAAAAGAAAAAGAAAACATATATACATAAAATGTATATATATAAACTCCTTTAAAAATCTTAGAGTCTAAGAGTCTTAGATTAACTAGAATAAATAATTTATATATTATAAACTAAGTA